>MFYY01000259.1:72442-74325 GCA_001787855.1 Candidatus Riflebacteria bacterium GWC2_50_8
CAGTTACGGAAAAAGAAGCCCCTAAACTACACAAGATAATAAGAGAAGTTTCACAATTAGCAAAAATCCCAATGCCTAGGGTTTATATTATACCTTCAAATATAATGAATGCCTTCGCTACCGGTAGGTCAAAGAAGCATGCTGCCGTAGCAGCTACACAAGGAATCCTTGATGTATTAAGCGATGATGAGTTAAAGGGTGTTATAGCACACGAAGTATCTCACATAAGAAATAATGATATCTTAATACAAAGTGTTGCTGCAACTATTGCGGGCGTGATTGGTTATATTGCAATGATGGCTCGTTGGGGAGCAATTTTTGGAGGTTTTGGAGGCAGAGATAGAAAAGGAGGTTCAGGCTTAGAACTATTAGTTTTGGCAATATTGACTCCAATTCTAGCAACAATAATAAGGCTTGCAATTTCAAGATCAAGAGAATACCTTGCAGATGAATCAGGAGCCAAACTTTTACATTCTGGTTTGGGATTAGCGAGCGCATTAGAAAAATTAGAAAAAGGAGTTCAACACATGCCTTTAAGGCCAACAAGTGCAACAGAAACAACAGCCCATATGATGATTGTTTCACCATTTAGTGCAAAGGGAATAGTTACAATGTTTTCCACACACCCATCAGTTGATGAGCGTACGAAAAGATTAAGATCAATGCATTTCTAAATCCTTCTTCCAACCCTTCTTTCAGTATACCTTTTTGGTCCTCTAAAACAGTAAATTTTATATAATTTATATAATTCTTATAATGCTATATGCTAGAGAGAATTCATAGATTAGGAAGAACAATGAGAATTGGGCAAGTACCCCCAAGATACAAAATAGTTTTAGGACAAGCAAGCATGGCTAATTGTCGAAAGCTGATGGAGTATGCTGTATGTGCATCTTTAAAACCAGGATTTACTCCTTCTAATGCAGAATATCCCTCAAGTTATTGCCTATCCCAAATAGTTGTTGATCCTTTTTCAAGACATAGGCATACAATGTATCCTAGTGATATTACAGACCAACCAAATCCAGAGGAGATTTCACCCGAAATTCTGGAAAGGTTATTAGTCTTCAAGGAATTAGGTGGAACTGAAGAAGAATTTAACGCAATACAACTATATTTAGCCATACAACAACAAGGAAAAAAAGCACTTCCCCTTCCCCCAAATGTTGAAGTAGTGCCAAGATATAGGGATGGTTATGATTCAGATCCAAGAACAAACCCAGAAATGGAAGGTTTAGTAGAAGTACGTATAGAAGGAGATACCGACAAATTAGACGTCCATCCTGTTCATACTAGATGGCACCATTTATTTCATCCTCCTTTTGCTTCAACCGGTTTAGCGTTAAATGAAATTGCTTTAGCATTATTTGCAGCTATCGAACCATCAGTCATAGAAAGAATACAAGCAATCCAATCACAAGTAACAAATTACCTTTAAACCTTATACTCAGAATCAGTAATCTCTTTTATTCTCTTTGCTTTCACGGGCCCTATCTTTTCAACCTTCTGCAATTCATCAACATTAGCATTAACAATACTCTTCACGCTCTTAAACTCCCGTAGCAAAGGCCTGGCTAAAGTCTGGCCAACGCCAGGCAAAGCAGCTATTATATATTCTTGCCATTCTTTCAAACCCATTTCTCTTTTCTCCCCATGTAGACTAAAATCACTTCCCTCTTCTTCCTGCTCTCTTTTAGCAATAATATTCAAGAAAGCAGCACTCTCCCTGGGATTCTTTGTAAAAAAAACAGGAATTCCATAGCTAACAGCAATAGTAGCTAACATACCCCTAATAGAGTTAGGGTGAACATTCCTGACAGAATAAATATCCTGCTCGCATTCAACTATAACTAACGGTCTTTCAAAACTATTCTTCAACTCTT
>MFYY01000260.1:0-5221 GCA_001787855.1 Candidatus Riflebacteria bacterium GWC2_50_8
TGATATTTTCGTGCAGACCCGTGAAGAGCTGACCTCGGCCAAGCAGGTTTCAGAGCAGGAAATTGCCGAGAAACGCCGTCTTCAGGAGATTTTTTCGCGCTATGCCTCAGCTGAGCTGATCGAAAATCTGCTTAAGAACCCTGAAAAAATCGATCTTGGTGGCGTCACCAGAAATGCTGCCATTCTGTTTACGGATATAGCAGGTTTTACCGCCTTCAGTTCGCATCTGAGCCCAAAAGACGTAGTAACTTTGATGAACGAATATCTGTCGCGAATGACCGAGGTAGTTCTCAATTACCAGGGTGAAATCGACAAATTTATTGGTGATGCCATCATGGCGCGTTTTGGTGTTCTGAGCGACCTGCCTTATCCCGCTAAAAATGCGGTTGAGGCCGCCTGTGCCATGCTTGAAGAACTCGATCGGCTGCGTGTCGACTGGGCCGCGCGCGGTCTCGAATGTTTTAACATCAGGGTCGGCATTGCCAGCGGCGAAGTGCTTGCTGGTAATATCGGTTCATCGCGCCGTCAGGAATTCACGGTCATGGGCAGCACGGTTAACCTGGCCTCACGTCTTGAGGCTCTTAACAAGGAGTTGGGTACTCGCATTCTTGTTGATGAAAACACCTTTGCACAACTGCCGCGCGGCATCAGACATAGTCGTCGTGAGAATGTCAGAATCAGGGGTCTTGAAACACCGATTACCGTTTACGAAATTCTCGAACAGGTAAAAACCGGCAAAATTGTTTCGATTCAACCCAAACTCGATCAGCTTGCCAACCGTAACATCGCGCCTGAAGGCGACACCGTTCAGCCCGCAAAACCTTCAAACGGCGTTATCAGACCAGACTCTCAATAGTCTATCAGCCTTCACCCCAGTAAACATTGGCTTTGCGCTGCTCGACTGTCAATGTTTGTTCAACAAGGACAGGCAAAGTTGCTGCAGTGTGCGGAAGCTGGGTTTAATTCGAACTGACAGCTGATCTCTAACCTGGATGTGACAATGTGCCAGCTTCAGCTCGGATTTTTCACCAGGTAGGCGAACAGGTTGCCACTCTTGCGAGCCTTGAGCATCGCCATGGCAGTTCTCTGGTTTTGCGGATGCGGTTTTAAAATGCTTATGAGCAGCTTGTGTTGGGATAGTTCTGGATCAAAGCGGCGGTAGAAACTGGCGTTGCGCAGCAACTTTGGTTGCGCAGCCGCCCAGAAATTACCCGACTGTGCGTCGAGATTATCGATGCTTGCAATATGGTATTCAAAAGTTGCAAGTCGTTCGAGAAGCGGTTCAAGCGCTCTGACGGTCGATGGATAAATGTCATGCAGCAGTATGGCGCCCCCGCGTGGATTACCGCTGGACATACCAAGCTGACGCTCGGTCTGTTGCAATACGCTGGCCTCATTTTTCTGAAGCCAGTCTTTCGGGTCGATTGTCCAGAGAAGAATTTTCATGCCTTCTGCTTTGGCAGCAGTCAGCACCTTGCGGTTCATGGCACCATATGGCGGTCTGAGATATTCGGGTTTGCTGCCGGTTATGCTCTCAATAAGCCGACTGGTGCGGCCAAGTTCTTCGCGCAGAGCTTCATCGCTGAGTTGTGCGAGATTTTTGTGGCCGTATGAGTGATTGCCGATCAGATGCCCTTCATCGTGAATCTGCTTTACCAGCTCAGGGTATTTGGCAGCCTGCAGGCCAAGCACAAAAAAAATCGCCTTTACCCGGCGGCGCCGAAGAATTTCGAGAACTTTTGGAGTCGTACGCGGGTGAGGGCCGTCGTCGAAGGTGAGAACGACTTTTCTGGTATTCGCCAGCAGCTTAACCAGCTGCGGTCGGTTGTAATAGGTTCCAGAGTCACTTATAGTGTCGTTTATAAGCTCATCTTCGCTGTTCAGCTGTTTGTTCACGGCGCTACGGTCAGCTTCGTAAAACTCGCCTGTCGCTTCAGTATTTATGGTCAGGAGTTTTCCGGCATGCAATTGCATTGCGGTGGCTAGCGTCAAAACAAGGCACACAAAGATTCGAACAGCATAAGATTTACTTTTCATATCTGTAGTATCGACATATTAAATGCGGGACATTACCAGCGTTTTATATGCTCATTTCTCCAGAGATTCTCGCGGATTGCGCAGATGGTTTTCGGATAACTGCAAAAAAACATATAAAAAACTCCTGAATAATCTGCGATAATCCTTTAATCTATGAACTGTGCCAGATAACCTGTATAATCCTTATGATTAGCTTGCCTAGATAATTGCGCAGATTGAATTAAAAATGTCGAGTGTTAAACTGATCAGGAAACGGCTTTCTGCAGCCATAATACTGCTGTTGCTGCTGCTGTTACAGGCAGCGGTCGTTCCACTATGTGCAGCAACGCGGGTATTTCTGGGTTCACGCCTTGAATTTACTCCGGCGTTGCTTGATATGCTGCGGCGCACACTTGCAAAAAAAATCGTAGTTAACGATACGATAATTCTGCATCCTTTAGACAATTCTGGATCCGCCAGAGAAGCTTCTGGCAGCATGGTTCTGCTTGAAAGCGGCATGGACAGATCGTTTTTGCCTCCAGACCATATTGAAATGAATATAAAAGTTGATCTCGTCTGGGTGCTGGCTGCGAGCCTGCGGGTGCCTGATCTTCCTGCTGAAGATGCTCTGAGCGGTGAACAGTTCGCCAGATTACTGCAGACACTAAAAGAGCAGTCTCCCGACCGCTACCCGTGGTTTGAGTCGCTAAGTTCGCGTGTTACCCTGCGTAATTTTGATGTGCTGTTTGCCGAAGCGGCATCAGCAACCGGTGTGATTGTCAATGTGGCAAAGCTCCCATTCTGGGGCCAGCGCGATTCCATCGCTTTTCTATATCGTGCCATTGAAGAGCATTATCTGAATCCATTTTCGATTGAATCAGATCTTAGTCTGGCAATGAACGTTTTTGCGGCTGAAGATGCCATGTTCGTCTCACACTGGGTACCAGTCGAATTTCTCGATGACGAACAACTGTGTCGCGAAAATATGGGTAAGGTTCGTTTGCTGCCTTTTCCTGTTTTCGATAACAAAAAGTATCTGCGCATCAGGCTTCGTTTGTATGGCTCGCCGTCATCAGGTTTAAAACTGCTGGAAACCTGTGACACGGTCGTAGATGACCGTTTTATTGATCTTGACTACCAGGCTGATACCGAATGGATTGAAAAAAGGTCTGCCGAAAAGTATGATGCCCTTATTGTGGGTGGATTCTAATGTATATTTCTCTGCGCATTAAAGTCATATCATTGCTGTTTTTGCTCATCAGCAGTCTTGCACTGATTTTCAATGAGAGCTCAACCAGCCTTATTCAGGAAAAGACCCGCGAAATCTTTCAACAGCGCATAGAACTTCTGCTTGCCTCGATCAGATCCTACTGGGATTCAGAAAAGAATATGCTGCTCAATAACGCGATCCTCTATGCTGAGTCGGAAAAAATCATCAACTATTCGACCTACGGTCTCAATAACATGCTGCAGCGAGAAATGGAGCGATTAATTGCGAAAACCGGTTTCTATGATCTTGAGATTACTCTGGTTAACGGCCAGATTGTGTCGAGCAATCAGTATTCGAGCCGGCGTGGTCTGCCCATTGACCTTCGCGATACTCGCCAGAACCTGTCCTGGATAACTCTGCAGCTGATTGATGGTGCTCTGTTTGTGCGCGCGGAAGTGCCGGTGCATAAACTTGGTGAGTTCATCGGCCGTCTGTCGTTGCGTCGCAAACTTGATGATACAAGGCTGAAGCGTATGGCGCGTAATCTACAGGCCGAAGTATCCATGGCGGTCAAAGAAAAACTGGTTGCTTCTTCCCTTTCAGAAGCCAGTCGCCAGACTCTTGCCAGCGAGCACTTTCGTAATAACGACCGCAAAGAAGACATTTTTACGCTTAAAACAGCGGCCACGGTTTATTCAATTGGTCGGGTAATTCTCGAAAAAACTGTCGAAAGCGATCCGGTGCTGATATATCTGGCGGTTTCACAGGACAAGATGCTGTCTCTGCTTGAAGAAGCGCAATCGCAGAATTTCAGCGTGACAGTCTGGATTCTGGTCGCGACATTGCTGTTGTCGATAATTTTTTCTGAAAAGGTTCTTATCTCAAGAATCAGGCAGATACGTGATGGCGCCAACATTATCGCCGAAGGCGATCTCAGCTTTCAGATTTCATCGGTCAGCGGTGATGAACTGGGCAACCTTGCGCGCTCTTTTAACCGTATGGCCAGCAATCTCAAGCAGAACCAGGATCGCCTGCAGCATTACATAGATCGCATAGAAAAACTTGCCAACTACATTCAGAATATTCTTGGCAGTCTGCGTACATCAGTTATCACCTGGAATCTCCAGGGACACATAGAAACCGCAAACAATGCTGCTGTTCAGGAGTTTGGCGAATTTTACAGCGAGCTTGAGGGCCTGTCGCTGCGCAGTTTTGTCAAAAAGCTCAAACCGCAGTCTCGTCAGGAAATTTTCGATTCATTGCGACACCTCGGTGACGCGGGTTCTGATCGACAATTTGATATCGAACTCGAACAGGGTGAGCACGCCGGCAGCAAGGTTTTGCAGGGCAATTTTTCGACATTGCTCGACAATGATAAAAAGCCATATGGATTCATTTTGACTCTGACCAACATTACTCAGCGCAAGATTATTGAGCAGCAGCTTTATCATGCTGATAAGCTCAGCTCAATCGGGCAGCTTGCGGCGAGTGTTGCCCATGAAATCAAGAATCCTCTTGCGTCGATCAAAACGCTTGGCCAGCTTTTGCAGGAAGAAACCGAAGTTGGCGACAGTCGCCGCGAATACATAGATGTTATTGTCAGCGAAGTAAACCGTCTGAACGGGGTTGTTGAACAACTGCTCAAATACGCGCGGCCCGAGGGTTCGAGTTTTTGCGAGATAGCTTTTGGCGAAGTGATAAAACCGGTTTTGTCGCTGGTTCATCACGAGTCTGAACGGCACCAGGTCGAGCTTGTGCCAGATTTTAAAGCAGATCTCAAGGTATATGTTGACCCCGAAAAGATCAAACAGGTATTCTTGAATCTGATATTTAATGGCGTTCAATCAATGGAAAAGGGCGGCAAAATCTTTGTTCGGGCGTTCAAGGAGCAGGACAGCCCCTGGAACGTTTTCGAAGTGGAAGATACCGGTTGTGGCATGTCAGAAGAAACCGCCCGCCGTATTTTCGAGCCATTTTTTACGACGCGTCAGCGCG
>MFYY01000260.1:5230-15207 GCA_001787855.1 Candidatus Riflebacteria bacterium GWC2_50_8
GCAATAGTCAAAAAGATAGTAGATCTGCACGGTGGAAAAATAGAGGTCAGCAGTGAAGCTGGTCGGGGAACGAAATTCAAGTTTTACCTGCCATGCCGGCAGGAAAGATGAGGTATAGATGTTGTTCAAATCACATAATATTCTGATCGTAGATGATGAAAAGTCTATTCTATTCAGCCTTAAAGCGGCTTTAAGCAAAGAAGGCTATCAGGTCAAGTCGGCCGAGAACCCGAGCGAGGCACTGAAACTGCTTGAGCCCGGCGCCTTTCAGGTAATAATTTCTGACTACAACATGCCAGGCATGAGCGGCATGGACTTTTTGAAGCAGGTAAAACAGATCGACCCCGAGGCGGTTTTTATTCTGATGACCGCTTATGGCTCTGAAAAACTGGCGATCGAAGCGATGAAAGAGGGGGCTTACGATTACTTTTCCAAGCCCTTTGATATCGATGAAATGCGCGTCATTGTTGCCAAGGCCTGCGAGCGTTTCAGCCTCGCCTATGAAAAGAAAAGCCTTGAAGAGCGCTTTCTGGTCGAACCGGCAGCTGACCGCATTATAGGCGAATCGCAGCCGACGCGGCTGGTTAAGGAAAAAATCGAACAGGTTGCCAAAAGCGATATTACCGTTTTGATTCAGGGCGAGTCTGGCACCGGAAAAGAACTGGTTGCCGAAGCGATTCAGCGCAAAAGTCATCGCGCCAGCGGTCCTTTTGTAACCCTTAACTGCGCAGCGCTGCCAGAAAATCTTATCGAGAGCGAACTGTTTGGGTATGAAAAGGGCGCCTTTACTGGTGCAGTGGCCCGTAAACGCGGCAAGTTTGAAGTCGCCCATGGTGGCACAATCTTTCTTGATGAAATCGGGGATATGGCGCTTAACACCCAGGCCAAGGTTTTGCGTGTGTTGCAGGAGCGCGAAGTTGAGCGTCTTGGTGGCAGCAAACCGATCAAGGTCGATGTGCGCATCATTGCGGCAACGCACAAGGATCTCAAAGAACTCATCGAAAAAAGACAATTCAGAGAAGACCTGTTTTACCGCATCAACGTGGTTAATGTGCTGCTGGCACCCTTGCGTGAAAGGCCAGAAGACATACCGCCGCTCGTCGAACATTTTGTAAAAATCGCTGGCGAGAAGTCAGGGCGTGAGCTTAAAGGCGTTACGCCAAAAGCAATGACCGCGCTGAAAAATTTCAAGTGGCCGGGCAACGTTCGTCAGCTGCAGAACATCATCGAGGGCGCTTCGGTTTTTACCCGGAGTAACATGATCGATATCGATAATCTGCCCGAAGAAGTAAAACTGGGTTTTGCACCCGAGAATTCGAGTGGCATGTTCGACTGGATAGCCGAACAGATTGATCAGGGCAAAACGCTCGATGAAATGGTCGCGCAGATTGAAAAAGAGATGATCAGCCGCACCCTGCGCCTCGCCGAAGGCAACCAGTCAAAAGCCGCCCAGATGCTGGGCATCAAGCGAGGCACGCTGCAATACAAACTCAAAACCTACGACCTCGGCTGACAAAAGAGATCTCGCACAAAGCCGCAGAGGCACAAAGATGAATGAGAATGAGATAAGTAAGATAGTAGTTAAATTGTGCTCTGAACATACACAAAGAGCTTGGTTCTGGATTGTTTGAGAGCGTATATGAGCTGCTGCTTGCACATGAACTTGAGTCATGTGGCTTAAAGATTGCTCGTCAGGTTCCAGTTAAGATTTCTTATAAAGGCATTAGCTTTGACGAAGGCTTCAGAATTGACATGCTGGTTGAAGATAAGGTAATTCTTGAACTAAAATCTATCGAGTCTACCTCAAAAGCCCATAAAAAACAGGTTCTAACTTATCTCAAACTCACCGGTCTGAAGTTGGGTTTGTTGATTAATTTTGGAGAAGCTCTGATGAAGGATGGTATTACCAGACTTATCAACGGTCAGCTTTAACAGGTTTTCTTTGTGTCCTGGTGTCTTAGTGCACGGCATTCCTACTGGCCGATGGTGGAGCTGGCGATCTGCTCGGCTGAATAATAGATGACCCAGGTTTTAAAGGCGCCGGCCGATGGCATGGCGTCGATGGTCACTTCGAGATCACCCCAGTTGCCCTGACTGTATTCAATAACGCTGCAGCCATAGCCTTTTATTGGCATAATGCGGGTGGTCACCGGCGCTTCGCCAAGCAACATTCCGCGTAAACCTTCTATGCCTGAGACTTTGCCGCGCAGGTTGATGCTTTTGAACTGATGACGCTCCTGGTTGTATCCGGTGAAGCCATTGATCAGACCAAGGTCGTCACAATACAGCGCCTTGCCGAAATTGTGAAAGAAATCTCGCATGCTGACCTTGGGAAAGTCTGTGTAGGCGCCGGTTACCAGGTCGTTGTTTACATCCTGCAGACCACTGTAATGGTTTACCGGATCGGTTTTTTCGAGCTGTGCAATGGCGCTATAGCCGCCGCAGTGGTCGAACAGATACTGGGTAAACAGATACTGCATGCCGTAGTTGGCGTCAGTTCGATCTTCTGGCCAGTGATTCAGCGACACCGTTTCTGAGTTCTGAAGATACTGCGAAACATAGCTCACGACCCGCGGGTCGCTCTGGGTAAAGCCATAACCGGCAACCTGACGTGCAAACAGGCCGATGCCGGCATTCTGCCATGGGGTGGCTTCAACATTTTTCTGATTCAGATACATCATTGTCGACAGCGAATAAGCCAGCGACCCGTAAAAATTCGATCGATTCTGGGTGTAGCCGGCTGGATTGGCATAAATCATTTCAGTGCCGGCCGAATGGGGCTGCGCCGGGTCTTTGTCGCGTGGATCGAAAGAAGTTACCAGCATTTCACCCTGTGCGGTTCTAAAGGCGTCGAGTGTGGGTGAGACTACTATGGCGATTCTCGGCTGGTCGTCGATGTTTCCTTCAGGCGGCGAAGTCAGGCCGTCCCAGCAGGCAGTTGCCAGGTTGGCGTATATTTTGTCAAATTCTTCGGCAATTGCAGCCGCATCAGTATCGGTTAAGCCGGTTGTCGTGTCGTCATAATAGACCAGCGCGCGGGTGCTGGAGGCTTTGAGCGTTGCTGTCGCTAAAATATCGTTGTTGTAATCCCAGGGATCGGCGCTGCTGTAGTTGCGAAGATAAAGCGAGATTGTCGCTGAGGCTGGTTCGTTCAGGGCGGCTCGCACACTTGCCGCCGCGGTAACATAGGGGCCGACCAGCGATGAGTTGCTGATCTGCAGAGGCGTTCGCGCCCGACCGGTTGAAGCTCTCATACTGGCTGGCAGCACCGGGATCAGATCAAAATTTCCCCCAAGATAGCCGGTAAAGCTGTAATAAAAATCACCGTCGAGATCCTGGGTGCCGTCGCCGGAGAGAACGCTGAGAAAGGCGATGCGGTCGGTCGGAGCCAGCGATTCGATACGCAGTGTGCCGCCGCTCGAAACCGACGCGCTTGAAAAATCATACATCCCATAGTCAGACAGGGTGGTGTTTGCAGTGTTGTAAGCGGTAAAACTCAGGGCATTGCTCGTAGCATCGTTAACCTTGATCTTTACGTCGGTAGTTGCGCCCGGCGCCAGAACAGTGTTGTCTGGAACCTTGATGATGATTTTGTTGTCGGAAAAAGTGTCGTTGGCGGTTACTGCAACTTCGTAAGTGCCGAACAAAACCTTAACATTGTCGCGGTTATCACCAAAATTGTAGCCATACAAAGTTAAGGGCACGCCGGGAATTGCACGCTTGGGCGAGATGTGCACCAGAATGGGTTTGATCGTTATGATCTGGCTCGATATGCCGTCGAGCTGATATTCGTTGCTTTCGATGCGTATAGACAACAGACCGGTCTGGGCATTTACCGGCAACTGCACCTGCAGGGCTTTTTCATTAATTACCGCGGTTACCATGCAGTCCTTGTCTTTCAGCTTTACCCGGTTAAAACGGTCGATCGGATTAAAGTTGCGGCCGTAAACATTTATCAGCTGGCCGCTCTGGGCAATTACCGGTTCTGCACTCAATATTACCGGCGTGCCGATGAACTGTAGCGGTTGCGCTTCTTTTGATGTTTCGCCATTGATGATTACCCGCACCGGGCCGGTTTCAACTTCTGTCGGAGTCTGCACGACAATACGGTCGTCAAGCTGTGAGTTCCAGTCAATGATATTGCCTGCTTTGCCATTAAAGGTTACTTGCCCCTTTGTCTTGCCGCAACCCTTACAATACACAGTGATGGTGTCCCCATCAGTTCCATAAAATGGCACCAGTGCCATTACCGAAAAGTCTGGCGCATACTCGTCAGTTTGTGCCGGCAGCCTGAAATTAACGTTTTCGGTAATGCGCCCGCTCAAGACCCTGACATCGTCTTTGACACCAAGTGAATAGCCGCTGGCCCGCGCGATTACCCTGTAGTCGCCCGCTGGAATCGGGCCGAGAAGGTATTGGCCGGTCTCGTCGGCAACAGCCTGCTTCTCAAAAGTCTCTATTACTGCCCCTTTTAATGGGTTGCCGTTGGCGTCGACCAGGATGGTCCCCTGGATGCGGCCGGCTTCTAGGTCGTCGTAAGTCTGGGAAGGGCCGGTGCTTAGTGTTTTGCTCTTTGAGATACCGGAACAACCGGTGATTAAAAAAGCAGAAACTGCCACTGTCAATAAAACAAGCAGTTTCGTCAGGCGAATTATTTGAGTCAGACCGTCCGGGCGTGCAGACCTGTTGTGCATAATTTTTATTTATTCTTCTTTTTCTAGTATCGATCGCAGAGACATCGGACAGTGATGAGACAAATTCTGCCAAATGCTTTTTTTCGTGTCAAGTTTATCAACTAATTTGCCGAAAAGAAAGGTGAGAAATACTGTAAGACCGTGCCCGGTTTGCAGAAAATAACAGGAGACAAATATGAGGCAGACAAATGCTGGTGTCCTACAATGTAACGCTTTGATTTTCAGAGTCATGCTCTGCATGGTTCTGATACTGTTTGGCAATGCAGTTCAACTGTATGCCGACATTACTGCGGCTACTTTGCAGGTCAGTGCACCGGCGGTGTCGCCTGCCAAAATCAATGGTTCGGCGCTGGTAACACTTAAAGCCGACTGGACCGGTGATACGCCTCCATTTTCTGCTTCCTTCAAAGCCGGTGAGAATACTCTGGGTAATGAATCTACCTCGGGAAATTCTGCCACCTTTCAGGTTTCTGGAGCTGCACTCGGGCACGGCGACGGTAAAACCTTTAAAGTAGTTGTTCTTGAATCTTCTGTTCCTAATGCAACGCCACTGGAAGCTAACGGTAACAATGTAGTCAATGTCGACCTGGTTTCCCCGACCTTAACCGTAAGCATAGCCAATGGACCAAATTTTTCGAACGTCGCTCCCAATAATGTTGTTCGCATAAGAATCGAAAGTACTACCGAAGATATTCGCACTCCGACAGTATCACCGGTTAACGGCGTAGGTGCTGTGCAGGAAGGTGGCGACACCTTTGGCAAGGTTTTCTACTTTAACCTGACCCTGACAACAGCTTTTACTAACGGCGATTACAGCGTTTCAGTAACAGCAAAAGATACTTCTGAACCAGAAACAAGCGCCAATACTGGCACTGGCAACACCACCTTTAAAGTAGGCACCGGTGCCACCGGTAACACCACCATTGATTCAAGCACCCCTGCCAGTCCGACTAACGCCACCAGCATTACGCTTGCCGGTACTGCTCCTGCTGATGCCAAAAGCATTGAGGTTCTTGATGGCACCACCAGCGTCGCTAATACCAGCATTACCACAGCAGCCTGGTCGGTCGGTCTCAGCCCGGCTGACGGAACCCATAGTTATGTGGCAATCAGCCGCGATTCTCTGAATCAGGAAATTTCACGATCAAGCGCTTTTACGGTGATCGTCGATCGTACTAACCCGGGTCAGCCGACCCTGACTTATAATGGCCCGACAACAACTAATCTGAATACTACTACGGTTGAAGTCGCAATAGGCGATATTGATACCGAAGTATCAAAACCGGTAAAAGTTCAGGCTTTTGTTAACGGCGTTGCTGCAGGAGCACCGCAAAGTGCCAGCACCAGCCCGGTCACCATGAGCGTTCCATTGGGCGACGGCGCTAACCGGATTACCTTTCAGATTACTGATGCTGCCGGAAACATTTCTACCATGTCTGATGCTGTGAACGTTTTTAAAGACGTTACTGCGGCACAGGTGACCGGCATGTTTATTTCGCGGCCGGGCGTTGTAGCTTCAATGCCGCTACCTCTTGATCCTGGATATTTTCTCGGTGCCGGTGCCTTTAAACTGCAGGTCAGTTTTGGTAAAGACATGAATCGCACTGTAAATCCGGTAATCACGGTTCAAGCTGGTGGTGGTTCAGCGCTGACTGTTTCTGGCGGCACCTGGGTTGCCTCAAGCACTTATATCGGCGACCTGACTATACCGAAAAATGGTGGCGCCAGCTATGACGGAGCCGCTTCGGTAAATGTCTCAGGCGCGGTTGATGCGTCTGGAAACTCAATGGCTGATTACCCGGTTGGCGGTGCTTTCAGCATCGACTCCAGCAACCCGGTTGCTTCGTTCGATTCTACCGATACTCTTTATGCCTCGGCATCTTCTACAAAAGTTCTGCTTAAAGGTGAAGTTGTCGATTCTGGCGGTTCTGGCGTCGGTTATGTCGATCTTGTCTGGCAGAATTTCAGCGGTGGAGCTGTCGGTTCTGAATCAGTGCCGATAATGTCTGCTTCTCCTTCGCCCTGGGAAAAGAACCTGGACGTGACTACGGCAGGTGGTGGCGGTTTTGCTGCCGGCCGTTACAAGCTCTGGGTTGTGGCTGCCGACCAGGCCAAGCCGACTGCGAACTACGAAGATTATACAACCAAGCCTTACCGCATACTGATTTATGATAACCAGACGCCTATTGTCAGCAGAATTGCTCTTGGCAATATGGCGGAGGATATTGGTGACATGCTGCCGCAGCCGGTAGTTATTGCCAGTTCGGTTACCCGCCTTACCGCCAGTTTTGGAGAAACCGGTGATTCTGGCATCGACTTTGCCAAAATATCTAATCCAGATAATAATTTCTTTACCCTTTTCCATGACGCCACGAATACTCGCATTAGAGGCAACTATTCCAACAATGGCAGCGATACCATTTACTTCGATTTTCCCGAGCTGACCATTAATGGCACTTACACTGTAAGTGTGACTCCTTTTGACCAAGGCGGGAATCAGGGCGATGTCGCCAGCCGCTCGTTTACGCTTGATAAAGTAGCACCGAATGACGTAATCTTTTACCCGGCTGATCAGCGCATAGCCAACAACAGCCATATCGCTCTTCATCAGGACCAGGTATGGGCCACCATCAATGATACCAACGCCGATACTTCGCGTTCTACCATAGAAGTGCGTTATAACGGCAATGTCGTCGGCAATCAGGTTGCCAATGCTTCGACTACCGAAGTGGTATGGGATCTCTACGGCGCCACCGGTGCGCTGTTGAACAACCAGAGCCACGATGGTCGCTATGATGTGACAGTTGTTCCCGCTGATACTCTTGGTAACATTGGCACAGCGGTCAGAGCTTTCTTTAACTACGACAGCATACCGCCGGTAATCACGCAGACATCACCGGCAAAAACAGTTAACAGCGCGACACCGGTGTGGTTTGGCCTTAACCAGGCTGACATCAGCATCACAGTTTCTGACTCGCCAAAAGACGCTATACAGTATGGTCCCAACATGCCGGTTCAGGCAAGTGGCTTCTCATTTGCCGGACTGCAGGTTCCTGGCGATCCCAACTGGTATAACAGCAATGGTTCCGGGGTTAGCATGGGCACCAGCTCATTTACCTGGACCATGGATACACAGACATCTGCTGCACCTTCAGTAAGTGGACAGGTAATGACTCTGGCACGTCCCGGTCTGCCGGATAATGCTGAGGCTGGTGCTGTAGACGTTTTGATGACGGCTATCTTGAACGATCAGGTCAATGACGGTGTTGTCATTCCTAACAGCATGACTGCCAGTTATACTTACCGGTTCGACTATATGTCGCCGCTGGTCAATACGATCACCAAGCCGGAAAGCGGTAACAACAAATACTGTAAAAATGTCGTGACCATCGAAGGAACGGTCAGCGATCAGGGTACTGCTGAAGACGTCAGAGTTACAGCTATAGAATATTCTGAGAATGGCGGCGCCTGGTCAACATTGACTGCAGATGGTCTGCCCTCGAAAAGCGCCAGTTTCAGCGCCAAGCTTGATATTACTTCCAAAACCGATGCGAGTTATACAGTAAACATAAGAGCCACCGACCTTGGCGGTAATACTTCGACCGAAACGCCGGTTACCTATGTCGTTGACCGCACTCCGCCGCCGCCGCCTTCTTTGATTGTGCCGCTGCCCAGCGCCATAACCAACAGGCGTGGCCAGTTGTTCAAATGGGCGGCGCAGACCGATGCCGACCGCTACCTGTTGCAGGTCGCTGATGACGGTTCTTTTAACAACGTTCTCAACAGTCAGACTAATGATGGTTACACCGGCCTGATTGGCCAGGTGCTGGTAATGACTGAGGGTGCCTTCTCGGTTCCGAAAGATGGCAGGTTCTACTGGCGCGTCGCTTCGATTGAGACCTGCGCCGACGGTTACAATATCAGCGAGTTTTCAGAAACCCGCAGTTTCACCGTCGATACGGTAAAACCTCTGATCGTAGAAGTGCAGCCGGCTCCGAGCCAGGGTAACAAGATAACTACCGGAATGGTAACCTTCACCATCAGGTTCAGCGAACTTGTCGATACTACGATATCTCCGCTGGTTAAGCTTACTACTGCCGGTGGCCAGATGATGGTCATCGAAAAAGTAAGTTACAAGGAAGATACCTGGACAGGCACCACTGTAATCTCGAAAAACAGCAGTGCGCTCTATGATGGAACTGCGATAATCACGATTGAGGCTGCAGCCGATCTGGCCGGTAACGTAATGGCTGTCGACGGCACTAACAGCGTGATAATCAATACCGGTCCGGCATTTACTACGCGCATATTCTCGAATCCGGCTAATGAATACGAAATAATGATCGTTACCAAGGCTTCTGAAGCGTTGCAGGGTCCGCCGACCTGTTCAGTGCAGCAGAACTCGACAAGAACCCCTGTAGTAATGAACTTCTTGAAAGAACGCTACTATGCCGGTTCATATAAAATCGACCTTTCCAGCCCCGGCAAGGCTTACATCGACATGTCAGGAACCGATCTGCACGGCATGGTAGGCAACGGTTCGGTAGAATTCAACGTCGCCGACCTGTCAGCTTCGCAGCGCCTTGATATATCTTCGGTATCTGGTATGGCCAGTCTCAGGGGAGCTGAAGGCTCTGCATTCGGCGAAGCGGTTATCTACATGATCGATCGCGACAGTCTTGAATCACCATTCGCTGCCAGCAGCATTCGGGCCAGCGTGGCGTCGGTAATGCCGACAGTAGTTGCTCAGACCGGTTCTGAACTGGTTCCGGTAATGGCTCTCGAAGAAATAGGCCCGAGCAGTCTGCGCCTCAAAAAGCGCCTCCTCTACAGCGCAAAGCTTGGTAATGAGAAGATGACAGTGCCTGCCGAAAAGGTTCATCTCTATCGGCTTGCTGCTAACGGCAAGTGGGTCTTTCAGGGCGGCGAAGTCAAGGATGGCGAAGTTTCAGCTCAGATCAGCGGTCTTGGCCGCCTGGCTCTGATGGCTGACATGACGGCTCCATCGCTGCGCGAACACAGTCCGGCTGCACTGCAGAGACTCGAAGATTCTTTCCCTGAGATAAAAGGAGTGCTCGACGATGCTGGCTCTGGTCTGCAGCGCGAAACCTTCAAACTATACATTGATTCTATGCTGGTGCCTGGTGTGGATCTCGCTGCTGACGGAAACTTCTGCTACAAAGTCAAGCAGGCTTTGCCGAAAGGTAAACATGAGATCAGTTTTGAAGTAGAAGACCAGGCAGGTAACAACCTGCGCCAGTCGTTCTGGGTAACTGCTCCGGG
>MFYY01000260.1:15219-25364 GCA_001787855.1 Candidatus Riflebacteria bacterium GWC2_50_8
ACAGGTAACGCCATGTATTTCAACTATAACTTCAATCAGACTGCCGATACAGTCAAGCTGCGCATTTACGATACGGCTGGTCATAAGGTGGCTGGCTTCGAGACCTTCGATTTCGTCAGCACTACTGACGGTCGCTTCAGATGGGATATGCGCAATGACAGTGGTAAAGCGGTTGCAAACGGTGTCTACTTCTACCAGCTGACGGTCAGCAAGGGTGGGCAGACGTTGAAGAAACGCGGTAAATTCGCGGTGATGCGCTAGATGGTAAGGAGAGCAACTATGAAAAAGCATCTGGGTGTAATTCTGCTGGCGCTGTCTCTCACGGTTGGCCTCACCGGCTGCACCGGCGGCGTAAACGGTGAAGGCGACAGTGACTACTCTTACGACATTGGAACCCCGATCGTTCGCGGTAATGCCTTTAACGACCAGGGCTGGTCATATATCGAAAAAGGGCAGTTCGACAGTTCGATATCTCAGTTTAACAAGGTTCTCGCTGATAATCCGACCGATGACGAAAAAGCCGAGGCAAATAACGGCATCGGCTGGGCAAAAGCTTATCTCGGTCAGTTGAAAGACGGCATGCCCTGGTTTGAAAAAGCCAAGGATATTTCTAACGATGCAAAAGTAGGCCTGGCTGGTGCTTATGTGCAGCTTGCCTCGCGCTCAGACATGGAAAAAGTCATTGATCTGCTTGCCAAACAGCTTGGCAATGAAGATCCGCATTTCAAGTATGTTCCCCGGCGTAACACCGGGGTTTCGGATGCCGAAGTGCATGCCATGCTGGCCTACGCTTACGCGGCGACCGGTCAGGATGAGCTGGCCAGGGATCAGCTCGACTATGCCAAGGAACTCAGCCCGGTCTGGGATGGCACGACATTAGATCAGATCGGCCAGGTCGTCGAGTTTCTTTTGCAGTAAACATTAACGATGAAGTCGGGCCCGTTTGGGCCCGACACTCTGTTTCGAGGCCTGAGATCTGGTAATCAGTTGTCAGGCATGGATTTCCCGGAGGCAATATGAAAAGGAACATGGGCAAAACAAAACATAGCCCCCAGATAATCAGTTCGGCAAGACTTGTCGCCACAGTGCTGGCGATTTTGGTGCTTATCGGGGCTACCGGTTGTTTAAACAGTTCCAGTCCGGTAAAGGGCAACGTAACCGGCAAGGTGTTTGACACTAACGGTAAAGCTCTTTTCGAAGCACGGGTAGAGCTATACGGCGGCGATCACGCGGTTCTTACCGATGCACTTGGCCGTTATTCACTTGCCGGAATTGATCCGGGCGAAAAAAAGCTGGTTGCGACCTACAAAGATCAGTCGGTCGTCAAGATTGTTACCGTGCCACGTGGCGACACGCTTGAAAACGCCGACATCACCTTTTCGGTTGTCGATGGTTTGCCACCGGTAATTACCGATGTTGTCACCCAGAATCTGACTGAAAACACCGTAGATATAGTCTGGAAAACCAATGAGCCGGCCGATTCTTATGTCGATTATGCTGCTGGCCCGATTGGTTTGAGCTATACCGATATTGCTTCTGACACCTCGATGGTCAGCGACCACAAGATAACGCTCAGTGGTCTGCTGCCTGGAAAAACCTATCATTTCAGGGTAAGGTCGTTTGATTTTGAGCGCAACGAAGGCGTTTCATCAGATTACCAGTTTGCCACACCAAGTGGTGCGGCGCCGGTAGTTCCGCTGAACTTTGCGATAAGCGCTCCTAATGTAATGGAAAAGCTGACACTGACCTGGACAGGCAACACCGAAGGTGATCTGTCCGGTTATAATCTCTATCGTTCAGAATCTGCTGCCGGGCCTTTTACCCGGGTCAACGCCAATCCGATATCTACCGGTAATGACGCTTCGGGTACTTTCACTTATGAAGATGAAGGACTCAAGATTGCCGTTAAATACTACTATCAGCTCAAAGCTATCGATGTGGCCGGCAATGAAAGCGCTTCGACCCAGACTTTGTCGGTGGTAACTCCTGGTACTCTGGCCGAAAATAGAACCTGGGCACTGGCCGAAAGCCCGTTTACCGTTCAGGGTGATATCAGGGTTCGCGGCGGCGCGGTTTTGACTATCGAACCTGGCGTCGAAGTAAGATTTACGCGGGCTGACTCAATGCCTGACCCACAGGGCGCCAGCATGACCGATCTTATCGTGCAGGGTGGACTCATGGCAGTTGGCTCTGAAAATAAGCGCATCGTGTTTACTTCCGCCGAATCATTTCCCAGAAAATCGAACTGGGGCGGTATAGCCTTTATCGGAACCAATCAGGCCGAGAACATGGTGCGTTATTCTACCGTCATGTTTGCTGATCAGGGTGTCAAGAGCGAAGGTTCGACGCCGTCGGTTGAGAACAGCGAATTCGGCTTATGCGGCATCGGGCTGAACATCGGTCTGTCTACCGCACTGAATGTGCGCTTTAATACGATCAGAGACTGTGATATCGGCATTATTTCTTCTAACTCGAACATTCGCAACAATCTGTTCATCGATAACCAGACCGGGATTTCGATTCTCGGCAATGATTTCTTTGAGAACAACACCGTTGACTGCCTGATTGGCGTGCAGGTTGATTTTGGTAATCCGATTATCAGAAACAACATTATCGCCTATACCGGCTCGACCAAGGCCATTTATGGCATCAATCAGACGCAGGCGCTGGCAACTCCGACCATGAGCTTTAACGATATTTACAATTACACCTATGCATTTAACGGCACCAGCGCTACCGGCACATCGAACATTGAGGTTGATCCTCTGTTTATCGGTGGATCGCCATACGATTATCATCTGCAGACAGTGGCGGCCGGCTATGCAAGCGATTCACCCTGTCTGACTGCCGGAGAAAATGGCGTGCAGATTGGCAAATACGGGCCCTGATTCTTGCAATTACTGTAAAAGAAAAGGTTCGCGCGATATAGCTCTCAACAATATTGCATTGATAAAATCGCCCCGGCATCTTTGAGATGTCGGGGCGATAAATTTTAGTGATTGTTGCTCTGCTGCTTTTTCAGCAGGTAACCAGCGGTTTGTTGTCACCGCCGCCGGGATTGTCGCCCTCTGGCTGTTTTGGAGTCGGGTCACCATCTTCAGGGCCATCTTCGAAGAGTTCGCCCTTTTCGTATGCCCGAATCCACCAGTTGATGAGCTCGCCGTTGTTTTTGAGAAATTCTTTGAAGCTCATGTGATGGCCGTCTTCGCAATCCTGCTTGAACTGGTCGGTAACAAACTGGGTTAAAGGCTCCATAACTGACGGATCAAGAAAGATGCCGGCGCCAACCAGGAACCTTACTTCGCCGAGGCGCAATACCCGGGTAAAAAGCAGACTGTTTTCGGCGACACCTTCTGAACCAACTGACTCGGTTACATCAAACTCTTCGCCAAGAAATACGTCTTTCAGGTGCATCGAGACTCCTGGCACCGCGCCCTTTATCTGCAGCAGTGTGAGGTTCGTTTCTTTCAGCGCCTGGCAGACCTGCATTTCCTGAAGGCTCAATTCGTCGGTATATATACGCACAAATTCGTCGATCAGGCTGTTGCCTTCAGCATCGCAGTCGTCGAGCATAAACCAGCTCAAAAATAAAAACTCTTCGGTTGGCTCAAACTCGTATTCTTCGCCTTCCTGAAGGTTATAAAAGACTTCAAGAGATTCGCCAAGATCCTGCAGAAAATCTTCTTCGAGGCAGAAGGCCATGAGTTTGGCAAAAAGCTCGCTGAACAGGTTTTTAATCGATTCAATCTGAGGTGACATATATGGCCCGACTCCTTTGTGAGTCTGTACAGTGTAACTCTTTTCTACTGCAAACGCAAGTTCGGACAAAAGGTTGAATGGTTGTGATAAAATCTCGTAATGTGACCGATAGGGTGAACAACAAACTTTTGTGGGGGGGGACTTTTATGGAAATTTATATGCAGCCCTGGATGAAATTTGCCGCGTTCGAAGGCCGTGCCAGCAGACGTGAATACTGGACATTTGTATTAATCAATATCGCGATCAGTATAGCTATCAGTATTATGGCCAAAGTGGTCGGTATAATCAGCATATTTGGAATCCTTTTCTCGCTTGCAGTATTGATTCCCAGCATTGCCGTAGGCATCAGGCGTCTTCATGATTCAGGAAAAAGCGGCTGGTTTCTGCTTATTGCACTTATACCGGTTCTTGGCTGGTTTGCTGTTATCTATTTTATGGTTCAGGAAAGCGATGGCAACAATGCTTACGGAGCCCCGCCAAGCAATTAACGCGCGCTGAATTTCAGCAAAGGCTGTTCTCCTGCTCGACAGTGAAGACAGCCTTTTTTGCATTAAAAGGACAGCGGATTGCATGCAATGGCCTGTCACAACAATTTGCCTGAGTTGGCTCTTGCTTATCAGCAGACAGAAAGTTAGAATAGGCCGTGAACCAATTCTGCCATTGTGGGAAAACCAATGAACAACAGCCAACTCGCTGCCCTGGCCGGCAGCATGGATCTTTTGAAAAAAATTCACGAAACCACGCAGGATGTTTACTGGGCAATCGATAAGACCGGTTTTTTTGTTTTCGTCAGCGCCTCAGTATATCAACAGCGTGGCTATACCCCAGAAGAAGTTATGGCCATGCCGGCGCTGAATTCGATCTACGAAGCGGATCGCTCATGCGCGGAGGAAATCTTTGCCCGTGGTCTTGCAATCATTGACAAAGGGCTGACCAGGCTGCCTGCCGGGCACGTTTGCCTGCGCCAGTCACATAAGAACGGCGGCTATGTCTGGACCGACGTGGTTAGCGAGTTCTTTTTTGACGAGGACCGCGAATTCATGTTCGTGCTGGGAATGAGCCGCAATATCGACGCGCTCGTCGCCGCTGAGCAGGAAATCGTCAGATTGCGCGAAGAACTGCAGCAAAAGCAGATCTGATCCAATCACCTGTTATTGGCATTTCGAAGGTCTCCCTAATAATCGCATAGTATTTTACAGTTCGCCAGATACATTGTTATGTTTGTCTGGTGCATAGTCTTTACAGTTCTTTACATCTGTTAACACTACTTAATGCGATAGATTTGGCATTTGTGACGACGTACTGATTGAGGAGGTCAGTTGCTGTTTGAGCAATTGTGCAGAATCGGCTACGTCAAAATAAGTTCAGGAGGCCTTTATGAGTGTCAGCAGCGTGTCTGGGAATTCCGTATGGACTCAGATGCAGCAGTTTCGGTCAGGTAAGACCAATCTGCAGAAATCAGATCTCGAACAAATGCAGCAGCAGGCTGCACAGGCGCAGAACCAGACTCAGGCGGCCAGTCCGTTTGATGCTCTGCTCGAAGCATTTGATGACATTGACGCTAACCAGGATGGCATCAGCATCGATGAGCTAAAAAGCTACGCCAGTGCGAATGGCATTCCAGAAGGCGGTCCCGAGGGTGGTAGCCGGCCAGCTGGCCCGCCCCCAGGCCCTCCGCCATCCATGGCTGGAGAACTGGGCCAGCATCAGGGTGGTCCTGGCAGAATGCCCGAAAGTGTCACCAAGGATGAACTGCTTGAGATCCAGTCACAGATGGAAGCAGAGGGCATGGAAGTCCCTGAACAGCTAAGTATGATGATCTCTGACTTTGATTCACTTGATACCAACCAGGATGGTAAGGTTTCAATCGACGAAATGTTAGCCGCTCAAGAAGATGAATCGTCAGCACAGGCGACCAATGTCGAAACTCAGAAACAGGACTTTCTAAAGCTTATTGAAAAATATGCGAGTGAATATTCTGATGAGTCGACTTCTGAAGAGTCGTCAGATGCAAGCAAGGATCTGGCAATTAAGTTTATGCGTGCCATAAACCAGTATAGCAGCTTTGCTTCATATTCCAGTCAGAATCAGGCTTCATCACTGTTTGAAATCAACGCCTGATTTTTCATTTCGCTAAGCGCACATTTTTTGTTCGGGGCTGGGCTCTTTATGGTCCAGCCCCATTTTTTATGCGCTCTGAATGAAAGAGAAGGTTGCTCAATCTGGAAATAGCGCAAAAAAAGAGCTGCCCATGCGTAGGGCAGCCAATTTGAGGTTAGTTGTGAGTATAGTAACGCGTTAGCGTTAATACAGCCGGAGTTGTTATTGCTGTCTTGCCAGTTATCTTCTGTTTTTCATTCCAGGGCGCTGACCACCGCGTGGGCCTTTGCCTTCACCTCTGGCAGGTCGGTTTTTTTCCATGGCAGCCTTTTCAGTATCGCTGAGGGTGCCATCGCCATCGGTGTCAAATTTTTCGAGCATCTTAGCTTGCATATCAGCTTTTCTGGCTGTTTGCATGGCCTGTCTTTCAGTGTCGCTCAGTGAGCCGTCGCCGTCGGTATCAAATTTGGTCAGCATTTCGGCTTTTTTTGCTTCCATTTCTGCTTTCATGGCAGTCTGCATTGCCGCTTTTTCAGTATCGCTGAGTGAGCCATCACCGTCAGTGTCAAATTTGGTAAGCATTTCTTCTGGCATCTTGCCATCTCTCATGCCTTGTCCGCCCTTAGGTCCACGCTGTCCTTTGCCTTCGACTCTGGCTGGCCTGTTCTTTTCCATGGCAGCTTTCTCGGTATCGCTGAGGGTGCCGTCGCCATCAGTGTCGAATTTTTCGAGCATCTTAGCTTCCATCTCAGCTTTTCGCGCTGTCTGCATGGCCTGTCTTTCTGTGTCGCTCAGTGAGCCGTCGCCATCAGCATCAAATTTGGCAAGCATTTCAGCTTTTTTAGCTTCCATTTCAGCTTTCATGGCTGTATGCATCGCAGTTTTTTCGGTATCGCTGAGCGCGCCGTCGCCGTCTGTGTCATATTTGGCAAGCATTTCAGCCTGTTTTGATTTATCGATATTGAACATGCCGCTTTTAAAAGGGTGCCCTTTTTTTTCGCCTGCCGATTCATCGTAGCCAGCAGTATTTTCGGGCTCGCCCCAGCTGCCAATAAAACTCACCGGATTGCTGTCAGCTGTGTCTTCAGCCTGAGCCATTGGCGAAAATGCCAGTATGAGTGCAATCAGAATCAAAGATTTTTTCATAAACTCCTCCTGAAAATTAGATAGAAATTTAAGTCATCTGCAGTTAGATTTGCGGAATTACCCTAAAAAAGCCTACTTTTTGGTAAAAATCTGAGCTGGGGAAAGAAGATTTGATAAATAGCTGCTCAGTCCAGTTTCGATTAGCACAATTGTCAGGACAAGCATTAGAACGTGTTCTTTCATTTTGCCTCCAAGTGTATCTGATGCTTTTACTATAATGAAAGTTATATTCAGATGACGTAAAGACACTGTAAAGAAACGTTAAGCTACACAGTCATTATGCATCGTTCTTAATCATTGAAGCAGGGCATTTACTCTGGAAGCAACCCACTGCGCTTGATTATAAAAGAGCACCCGGCCGTTTCTATTGTGAAACGGCCGGGCGTGTTATCTTAATATGGAATGTGATTGTGAAAAACTGACGTTATGTTCAGGCTGGAGCCTGAAGGCTCAAAATAGCTCTGATGCGCGCGGCTTCGCGCGGACTGGTCTTACCACTCTCTGCGTAATTTCTGACTCTGGTTTCGAGGCGTGTTCCCTGTATTGACTCCAACGCCAGGCTGATTTCGTTGTTGTCACCCTTAATAATAGCTTCTTTGAGATTTTTATCCGGCACAATGATTTCGTAGAAGGCTTCTCTACCGAGATAACCTGAATTATTGCATTTTTCGCAGCCACAGCTATCGCTGTATTTACCTGGTTTCATGTCAGATAATCCCAGACTGAAAAGGTCATCAGCCGAAAACTCAACTTCTTTGCGGCAGTGCGGGCAGAGTTTGCGGGCGAGCACCTGAAACATTACGGCGGCGATTCCGCCATAAACCAGAAACGGCGGCACTTTGAGGTTGAATATCTGTTTGAATACTTCAGCGGCGTTGCGGGCACCCATCTGGGTAAGCACCAGTATGCCTTCGTTCGCGGCTTTGAAGCATTCAAGCGCAACTTCTTCTTCGCTGAAGTCTTCGATTACCATTACTTCCGGCTCGCTGCGCACGGCTGTTCTGATCGAATTAACCATGGTCATGCCGATGTGCGGGCGAACCTGTATGCAGCTGATTCCGGACGGACATTTGTATATTCTGCCGATTTCGAAAATGACGCGGCTGCCGTCGTTAAGTTGAGCTGTGGCGACGTCAAGAGTGGTCGTCTTGCCACTGCCGTGCGGCCCGGCAAATACGATCAGGCCGCTTTTCTGATTTTGCACAAGTCGTTCAAACATCTCTTTCTGGGCGTTGTCAGTGAAGATGCGTTCGAGTGCCGGCATTTTTTCGTCAGGCCGCGAGAAAAACAGCATTATCTGTTCACCAAATACGGTTGGTACCAGCTGCACCCTGATGTCGACCATCTCGGATTCGACCTTTACCAGTATGCGGCCATCCTGGGGCAGTTGGCGTTCGCCGATATCAAGCGCTGACATCAGCTTGACACGGGCCGTCAGACGATCGTAGGTGCCTTTGTCGAAGGTCTCGCGATGTTCGAGGCGACTGCCGGTCGCGACCAGCAGCTTAACATGGTCGCGTTCAGGTTTGCAGACCACACGGTTGAGCTTCTCTTTGACTGCGTCTGAAATGATCTGATTGAGCATCTTGATGATTTTAAGGTTCTCTTCATCAGGCGAAATAACGGTTTCGTCAATCTCGTCGCTGCCGTTTCCTGGCTCAATAGTGCCATCGGCACAGCCATCAGCGATTTCAACCATGCCATGATCGAGGCGGCCCTGCAGTTCTGAGGCCTTTACCATGGCGACGTAGACCTCAGTAAAGATGCCGGGAAACATGGCAAGGCACGAAGAAAAGGTGTAGCCTTCCTTGAGTTTGCTGACGACCTTCTCAAGTGCTTTGCTGATTTCTGAGTCAGCGTCTTCGCGGGCAAGCAGTTCGAGAGAGGCAACCAGCGGGATACCTGAACCAAGCATTTTGCCGAGTTTTCGGCTGAATTTTTCGAGGTCTCTGGGTGACAGCATGATAAATCTCCTTTTAGACGGCTCGTTTAAGTGCTATTGGTCGCAGGCGAGGCTGATCTGGCGCCTTCTTTTCAGCTTCCGCCCGACTTTTGAACAGTTGGTCTTCGAGCAGCCGGCGGTTAAACCTGACCTGGCCGTCGATAATGAAATGCGGCAAAAGATGCAGCATGTTGTTTACATTGTGATAGCTGACTTTGAGCCAGTGCGCGACTTCTTCGATGGTCATGATTGTATCCGATGTTTGCGTCTGTGGTTGCCGGGTAACTACGCTCAAAGCCTCACTGACAGCGCGGTGCCCGCCATCGGGGACCTGCATGTCGATGTCGACCAGTTCGTTGCACAGTCTGGCAAAAGCAGCCTGGCAGACCTGGCATGCAGCAAGATGCTCCTTCGCTTCGGCGCAGTCGGTTTCGGCGTAATACAGCTCTATCAGCTGTTCTTCGGCAAGACATCTGCCGTTCATAATTCACCTCGGTTGAAGTATTCACGAATTTTTTTGAGGGCGAACAGCACCCGCGATTTAGCCGTTGGCAGCGGGATCTGCTGCAGATCGGCGACTTCGTTGAAGGTCAGGCCCTGAAAGTGTTTGAGAACAAAGGCTTCTTTTGTCGCCTCAGAGAGGGTGTCGAGACAATTGCGCAGGTCGGTTTCGGTGTCGCTGACGTTGCTGAAACAGGCTGTCTGCTGCTGGTTGCGGGTCAGTTGTGGAATCAGCCGAACTACGCGGTTCTGGCTGCGTTTGAACTCGAAGAACTTGTTGCGGGCGATCGCCCAGACCCATGGCATAAATTCGAAGTCGTGATTGTAAGTCTCGATGCGGCTGTGGATGGTAAGCAGAGTCTCCTGCAGCAGGTCTTCGGCGACGCAGCGATCATAACTCAAACGATAGAAATAGGCAAACAGCGGCCGCCGCAACTGTTCAAACAGCATTGATGCTGCTTTTGCCTCGCCGCGCTCGAAATTCTTTACAAGTTGTCGATCGATTTTGAGCATAAGTTAAAAAGTAATATGCCAGAAAATCGAAAAAGGATTGATGGATTTTTATATTTTTTTAATTCCCGCCGGAATCAATCCGACAGGTATGCCTGGTAATCGTTGTTAACCTAATCTCCCGGTGAAATTATAACTTATTTCCTCGGAGACGCTGAACAGAAAAGAAAATAAATTAATTAAATAC
>MFYY01000261.1:0-893 GCA_001787855.1 Candidatus Riflebacteria bacterium GWC2_50_8
TTCTTCGCGACGGCACCTGCGATCTGGTGTTCCATGTCGAACCCAACGACTACAACGGGGTCAGGTCGGCTCAGCTGATGGTTCTGGACTGCCGCATAAGAGGATTCAAGTAAATGGCCGGAGGAAACATGGAAATTCTCGATCGCCCACCCCTTGATAGATACGATTTTTCGCGCATGGTCAACATGTGGGAACAGCTTGTGCTGGAAATAGTAGCCGACATGATCGAGAGGCATGAGATGTGTGACTGCCACGACTGTGTTCTCGACACCACGGCGCTGGCGCTCAACAGTCTGCCTCCCCGCTACTGGATTCTCGGCAGTTACGACGCTTTCTGCCCACCCGAAAAGTTCACCGAAGATTCAATGAACGTAAGACTGGCTGAAGAGTCAGTTCTCCGTGCATATCAGCTTGTTTCGCAGAATCCGCACCATTGATAACAGTTTTAGCAGCTACACGCATATTATGTAAACCAGCTGTATTCAGTGGCTTCATTTACATGTTTTTTGTAACTGAAATGTGCACAGAAAAGTCGAACACATGAAGATATCAAGTTTTTTCAGCTATCGCCCCGCTTAGCAGACAGCGGCAGACATTTTTTTCTGAACTATCCGGCGATGTCTGCCGATAAGTTGTCAGAATGAGACTGTAAAAATTTACAAGACAAATTCAGACTGTTCTGTTAACCTCATGGGTTAAGAACCACTCAGCAAGAAATTCTCGGAGGTCTCTATGCAGTGTCCCGGTTGTGGATTCGAAAACGAAAAAGATAACAAATTCTGCAATATGTGCGGAATGGGATTGCCAGGCACTGGCGATTCTATGGATTCACCTGCTGAAAGAGAACCTCTCGACCTCGACCTGTCTCTCGACCTCAGCGATTCATCAGAGTC
>MFYY01000261.1:949-2044 GCA_001787855.1 Candidatus Riflebacteria bacterium GWC2_50_8
TGTCGTCAGATTTTAGCGGCAGCCTTGACAAAACGGCCAGCATGGAGCTGAATCTGGGCGTTAACACTGCCGACTCTGGCCTCGACAACGATTTCAATCTCGACCTTGGCAGTTCTGCCGACACCGGTCTTGATTTCAGCGCAGAACTGGAAAGCGATTCTGCTGATCAGTCTGGCCTCAACATCGGCATGGGCCAGTCGACAAATGATCTGGATATCGATTTCTCGGAACCGGCAGATGCTGGATCTCCGGTCGGAGGGATGAACCTCAGCCTCGATGACGATGAAGACCCATTTGCCGCGCCAGAAGGCATTGATATTTCGCTTGATCAGCCGACTGGGCCATCTAATGCCGGGAATTTTGACCTGACTTCCGAAGAAGAACCGGCCGCGCCCACAGATTTTGACTTGAGCGACAGCGAAGAAAATTCTGATATTCTGCAGATTGACGCACAGACCGCCACAGTAGAAACAGAAGGCTTTGACTTCGGCGACCTCGACAGCGGCGTCGGCAGTGAAGCGGTTAACATTGAGGAATCGACTGAAGATGACTTCAGCGGCCTGATCGTTGACAATAGTGCCGGTCTTGATACCAGCGACCTCGAGGTCGAGCAGAGCATCGAAGACATCAGCACCGATTTCGATATCAGCAGCGACAGTGTAGAAGAATTTAATGTCGATGTCACTGACGACAGCGACGACCTGGGCGTCACCACAGTTGAAACCACTGAAATCAGCCTCGACGACGAAGGCGACGATTTCCTTGACGGCCTGGTGGTCAGCAATGAAATAGTGCCAACACCGGTTAAGCCCGCCCCCCCAGCAAAAGTTGCAGTGCCAGAAAAGCCGGCGGCTCCGGCAGCGAAGGCCAGTCCGGTAAAAAAACAGGTCGCAGCACCAGTTGTCGAAGAAGACAGCGATGACGACCTCAGCAACCTTATACTTGGCATTGAGGGCACAGCAAAGCCGATCGCAAAAGCGCCGGCAGCCGAGCCAGACTTTTTTGAAGAAACCGAAGAAGACCTTGCTATCAGCGAAACACCTGACAGCGAACCTGACTTTGACATGTCGACTATTGCGGCGCTTGGTGAAACTG
>MFYY01000261.1:2272-2378 GCA_001787855.1 Candidatus Riflebacteria bacterium GWC2_50_8
AAGATATCAGGGAAATAGCCGCCGGTTACCTTGGCGACATTTCTTCCAGAGAGGCTGTGCGCCCGCTTGTTCAATGCCTGAGTTCAGATCACGCTCAGCTCAAATT
>MFYY01000261.1:2861-10137 GCA_001787855.1 Candidatus Riflebacteria bacterium GWC2_50_8
CGGTGAAATCGGTGACGCCAAAGCCGTAGACCCGCTGCTTAAACTCGCCAACAGCTTCAACACTAGACTCACCCTGCTCTCTCTAGAGGCCTTTGCCAGCATAAAATCAGCAAAAGCCAGTCGTTACGTGCTGTCTATTCTCGAAAAAGATGACCCGATGCTCAGCCTGAAAGCAATTCAGGCCCTCGGCGAAATCGGCGAGAAGGCAACCGCCGGCAATCTCGTCAAATATCTCGAAGCCGGTGAATCAGAGCATAAAATTGCTGCAGCAAAAGCTATCGGCAAAATCGGCAACCCGATCGCCATTGAACCGCTGGTATTACGCCTTACAGATTCAGAGCGTGATGTCAGACTGGCTGCAATAGAGGCTCTTGGCTGCATAAAGGGCGCCAAGGCAATTGAACCGCTGATCCGTTCACTGAACGAGCAGGATCCGCAGATTATTGAAAAGGCCGAATGGGCAATCTGTGAAATGGGCGAAATGGCCGTCGATCAGATAACCAGAGCCATAGAGAGTGAAGATAATCATGCAACGCTGGTTTCGCTTGTGCGCGTGCTCGGCAAAATTGGCAGTATCCGCGCCATTTTCCCGCTGCTGAAAGTTCTCGACACCAGCGACGACAAGAAACTCAGCACTTCAATTGCTGACAGCCTGCTTTCGATTGATGAATTTCTGACTACTTCGAATCCGATATCGGTAATCCTCAAGGAAGGTTACGCCTGGGCGCAATTCTCTATCGCGCAGGCTCTGAGCAACCTGCAGGATGACCGCGCTTTCGCACTGCTCATAAAGGTCGCAAAAGAAACCCTCTCCGAAAAAGACGTCAAGAAACTGGCCGGCATACCTGACCGCCGCATTCTCGAATGCAGCAGTGAAATACTCCAGCTGATCCGCCTTAATGTCGCCCATCTTTTCGCTAAAGTCGGCAACGACAAAGCGATTCCGGTGATCATGACCTACTTCATCGAAAGCGACCAGGCACAGCGACAATGGTGTGTCGAGGCCCTTGGCGGCATCAAGACCGAAGGCGCGCTCGATGCACTTATCGACATCCTCAAAAAACCAGAATATCAGATTCCACTTGATCTGCTGTCAAAACAGCTTATCTCGAACCAGAGCCGCAAGCTCGTTGAAAAACTTATCCTTGGCGCATCGCATCCCGCCGAACCGGTTCGCATTGCCATAGCTACCGTGCTTGGCGACACCCGTGACCCGCGCGCAATCAGAACCCTGTCGAATCTGGTTAAAGACGGCGCCGAAAAAGTCAGAAGCGCCGCCATCGAAGCCATCGGCAAAATCGGCACTACTGCCGCAGTGCAACCAGCCATCGAAGCCCTGCGCGATTCGGTCGAAACCGTGCGTGCCAAGGCCGCCGAAGTCCTCGGAGACCTCAAAGACACCGCTGCCGTTGAGTTCCTGCAGAAGACCACCAAAGACGGCTCCGAAATGGTCCGCCGCCTGGCAGTCAAATCACTGGCACAGATGGCCGACGCACGTGTTCCCGACATCATCATCGCCTCTCTCTCTGATAAGGCAGAAGCAGTGCGCAGCACCGCCGTAATCGTGCTTGGCGAACGCCGGGACCGCGTGGCACTGCCGCATCTCGTTAAGTCTCTCGAAGATCCCGCCGAAAAGGTGCGCGAAGCTGCTGCCGAAGCACTGGCAAAAATCGGCGATCCGATGGCGATCATGCCGATGCTCGCCCGCCTCGACGACCCGTCACCAATTGTACCGCTCGCCTGCAGTGAAGCCATTGTCAGTTTTGGCGAAAATTCTTACGAAGTGCTGGTGGAAGCTCTCAAACACGCTGAAGAGCGCATCAGACGCCATGCCTGCGACATTCTTATCAGAATTGGCGAACCTAATCTGATCAATCGCCTGATGCGCATCGCCCAGGACCGCAACAATTTCCTGCGCGAAAACATTGCCCGCATCCTTGGCCGTATCGGCAACAGCGGCGTAGTCGAAACACTGATGCGCATGCTGGCCGACCGCAGTAGTGCTGTTCGCAAAACCGCTGCCGAAGCACTTGGCTCTCTGCGCGACATCCGCTGCCTTGTCGCTCTCAAGCAGACGACCCGCGACCAGAGCAAAGAAGTTCGTCAGGCCGCAAATATGGCCCTTCAGGAAATCTTCAAGGCCCACAAACTGGCCTGATTTAACCCAAAAACTGGCCGGGAAAGGGTACACTCCTTTTCCCGGCTTTTTTATTGCGGGCGTCAACCGGCAAAATTCGTTTTGCGATTGTCATGTTTCCCGTGAAACGAAAAAAGTGCAATTACAAAACCCCAAAATCAATAATTTCTGCGATAACAATCATCTGCTATTTCCAGATATTATGTAAACCTATATCGCCCTCCGGTATTCAAACCGCTCAAAAACGAAATCATTTGCCATGCACCATAGTTGGAAGTATGTTTATAGTAGACGTCTGAGAAATTTGCAGAGTTGCCGTTGAGTGAGACCGCGTCAGTGCAGAATTAACGCTACAGGCACAAACTTGCGGACTAATCTCACTGGCCACAGCTTTGCAGAGGCTCAGCAGACCTGCGCCTGGTGAATCATTACAGGTTGTCTGATAAGCAGCAGCCTTCGATTCTGAGACGCGAATGGAGTCGCACTGCTGACTCCCTGGAGACAAACATATGCGTGACTTTCTTATGCGCCCGATGTCGGTTTTGCCCTGTTCGCGCCACCTCAACTTCGTCAGAGCTGACGGCTGCATGCTCTATGATATCGAAGACAAAGCTTATCTTGACGCTTTTGCTGCCAACGGCAACGTTCTGGCCGGGCACGCCCAGGCTCTGATCATCGATGCCTACAACAATCCCGACGCGCATTCTCCGCGCCTGCTCTTCGAAGATCTGCAGCAGTTGCTGCCCAGTTATCTGAGCCTGTTTCAGCTTTTTCCTTCGGGCGTGGCAGCATTACAGCAGGCCTGCCGCATCTCGCGCCAGCGGCGCAACAAGCCATATATAATTGCAATTTCTGAAGACATCGTGCAGAACTCTTTTCTGGTCATGTCTTCTTCAGACGAAGAACATTTTTCGCCGCTCTTCTCGATTGATACGCATTTTGAACTGGTAAGCCACAATCTCAGTCACCCACCGGTAACTGGTGAAAAAAAACTTTCGCAGCTTGGAAAGTCCTGTAAAGGTGCCTGTCTGTGCTCGCTCGAAACGTTTTTTGCCGAGCTGTCTGACCAGACCGCAGCAATAATTATCGACCCTTCAATCGGTGTTGGAGGCTCAATCGAGCCGTGCCGCAACTTTTTCGTACGACTGAACGAATTCTGCCTGGCTTCCGGAATCGATCTGATCTCAAACGAAACGCAATGCGGTATCGGTCGAACTGGCAGCCGCATGTTCGGCTTTCAGTTGCTCAACATTCACCCTGATATCGTATGTACGGGCCCGAGTATCGCCAACGGTTATCCGATCGGCGTCTCAATTTATGCCGAGCATTTCGCCGACCTGGTAGAACCGGTTACCAAAACCGGATGTTCGGCTTGTTCAGCTGCCAGCGCCACCATCAAGCTGATTGCCGACCAGAATCTCCTGCGACGCTCTGAGCAGCTCGGCGAGTTTTTGAAAGACAAGCTGCATGCTGTTCTTGGCACAAACCCTTTAGTAAACCACATTCGCGGGCTCGGCCTGATGCTAGAAATCGAGCTGATCAACCAGGAATCGGCACTGGCCACCCATCACCGCGCCAGTCGTGCCGGCCTGATCACTGGCACCGGCAATGTCAGACCCGGCATTATCAGGCTCACCCCTCCGCTGATTTTTTCAGCCGACATGGCCGAAAATGTGGTGAGAATACTCGCAGAAGCAATAGCCGCCTCTGAGTAGCTCGACGTAAGCTGTATGCCATAAGGGAAAATCGTCACAATAATTTTGTTGCCTGATTCCGCCAATGGGGTTTAAACTTGGCAGACACACACATCACAAACCTCGGAGGGAATCATGGAAATAAAGTTTGGGACTTCTGGCTGGCGGGCAATCATTGCTGACGAATTCACCTTTGCCAACGTAAGAATATGTACACAGGCAATTGCCGATCATCTCATGAGCACAGGACAGACTCAGGGCGTGGTTATTGGCTCAGACGCCCGCTTCATGTCCGCGCGCTTCATGGAGGTAGCTGCTGAAGTTCTGGCAGGAAACAACATTAAGGCCCTGCTTTGCATTCGCGACACACCCACCCCGGTTATCAGTTACGAAATTCTCAGACGCAAGCTGGCTGGCGGCTTTAATTTTACTGCCAGTCATAACCCGCCTGAATACCAGGGCCTCAAGTTTTCTCCGGCCTGGGGTGGCCCGGCACTGCCCGAAACCACCAACGATATCGAAAAGCGCGCCAACGAGATTATGAAAAACGGCAATGTCAAACGTATGCCGCTTGAAGAAGCAATCAAAAAGGGTCTGGTCGAAAGAATCAACCCGATGGATACCTATCTCGACGAGCTTCGCCGCAAAATCAATCTCGATGCCATCAAGGCAGCCAAACTCAAGATCCTGGTAAACCCGCTGTATGGTACTGCACGCGGCTATCTTGACCGGATTCTCATCGAAGCCGGCTGTGATGTTACCGTAATGAACGACAACCTCGACCCGTATTTTGGCAATCAGCCGCCGGAGCCGTCAGAAGCGCATATTCCAGACATGATCGCCCGCATGAAACAGGGACATTTCGACCTCGGCCTGGCTACCGACGGCGATGCCGACCGCTTTGGCGTGCTCGGTCCGAATGGCCAGTTCTATGAACCAAACCAGATTCTCGGCATGCTTCTCGACCATCTTAAAAGCACGCGCGACTGGCCGGGAGCTGCCGCCAGGTCGGTTGCAACCTCGCATCTGGTTGACGCAGTCGCCAGACACCATAAGATTGAGCTAATCGAAACTGCCGTAGGCTTTAAGTTTCTTGGCGACCTTATCGCGCATGACAAGATTATCATGGGCGGCGAAGAGTCAGCGGGAATGAGCATTCGCGGGCATGTGCCAGAAAAAGACGGGATCATTGCCTGTCTGCTGGTAGCTGAAATGGTTGCCATGCAGAAAAAGCCGATAGCAAAAATTCTCGAAGATCTCTACGCCAAAGTCGGCACCTATCTGACACGGCGCGTCAATTTCAGACTCAGCGAAGCTGAAAAAGCCAAAGCTATTGCCAACATGAAGAACGACCCCAAAGAAGTCGCAGGCTACAAGGTCAAGCAGGTCATCAGAATCGACGGAACCAAGTGCATTCTAGAAAATGACGCATGGGTGCTGGTCAGGTTTTCCGGCACCGAACCAGTTGTACGCTTCTATGCCGAAGCTCGCGATGAAGCGACTCTCGACAAACTCTGCAGCAAGGGTGAAGCCTTCGTAAAAGGCATCTGAAACTGATTTCAACGCCGGTGGACAGCAACTGTTCACCGGTTTTTTTATTTATATCAGACCTGAAAAACTTCCTGAGTCAACTTATCACAAACCCGGTATGATTTGATTGCCACTTGATTTAAGGCGGATTTTTGCCGATATTTATAACAGGAGGACCTGTTGTATGTCAGTCCGTCCGATCGATATCAAAACCAATATCATGGGCAACGATGAAGCCAGCCGCCTGCGCGAAAATCAGAAAGCCCAGGAATCAGGTCTGGCCGAAAACCTTGCCCAGAATAAAAATGCTCAGAACCAGAAGACCGAATCAGTTCAAAAAACTGAAACAGCCGAGGGCAAGGTAGTTCGCAAAGAAGACGAAGAGTCGGAAAAAAAACAGAAAAACAATCCGGCCCAGTCAGCCAAAGATAAAGACGAAAAGCCCGAAGAAGAAGAAATAAAGCACCCCCAGATTCCTGATGGCACGAGAGGCCTTAAAATAGATATCAAAGTATGATCTTTAACCGGTTCGCTGTGTGCAAAACCTGCCTGTTTCTCGCGGTATTTCTGCTCGTGCTTTCTTCCGCATGCTTTGGCAACCATGAAGAAGACTCGTGGGTATTTAACCGGCAAGGCATGCTCAAAGTTTCGCAGGGCAGGTTCAACGAAGCAATACGCGACTTTGAGAAGGCCTGCCAGCTTAACCCCTTTAATGACACAGCATTGGCCAATCTTGCCTGCGCCCGTAACAACCTTGGCGTTCTGCTGGCGCAGCAAAACAAATATTCAGAAGCAATCAGACAGTTCGAAGCTGCCAAAGCACAGAAACCAGAAGACTTGTCAATCCGGCTTAATCTGCTCTCAATACTGGTCAATCTTAAAGATTCTGCAGCCGTAGAAAAAGAGGCGCGCGAAATTTCCGGCATCAGGCCTAACGACGTTGAAATCGGCCTGAAAGTAGCAGCAGCACTGCAGAAAACAGAAAATACTGCAGCCGCCATATCGGCACTGCAGGATCTTGCCATCAGGGTTCCTGATGACGCCAGTCTGCATGCGGCACTTGGTCGTCTGCATTACCGCTGCGGCCAGCTCGACGAAAGCGCCTATCATCTTAAGCTCAGCAATGAACTGCATCCGGGTGACCCGGAAGTAATCAAAAGTCTGGAGCGTCTCAACCGCGAAGCAAGCGTCGAAGGCAACACTTCGACCTATACCGGCCTGCATTTCAGCCTGACCTGCCCCGACAGCTTCAGCGCAAAATGGGCAGAAGAAACGCTGAATCTGCTCGAAGAGGCCTACGAAAAAGTTGGCCAGCAGATTGAATTCTACCCGACGCAGCGTTCACAGGTTCTGATATTGCAGACAGAAGCCTTTCGCAAGGTTCATGACCTGCCTGAATGGGCGGGCGGCTTATATGATGGCCGTATCCGGCTGCCGGTACCGGCTAAAAACACGAGACCGGCTGCGATTAAAGGCGCGATAATGCACGAATACACTCATCATGTTATTTATCTGCTGACTTCGGGCAACTGCCCGATCTGGCTGAACGAAGGACTGGCTCAGATTTTTGAGAACAATCATGAGAATCTCGAGCAATTCACCAATGCCGACAAAACAGCTGATTTCGCATCTCTCAGCGAAATAGACCGGCTTTTTCGCAGCTCTCCAGACCGCCAGCAGGCAGCAGCGCTCTATCAGACTTCGTTATCAGCAAGCGCACGCCTTGTCGAGCAATTCACCTGGTCACGAGTAGCGGAGTTTCTTGAATATCTCGGCATGGGTTATGAACTGAGCCGGGCCGCAACAGAATCATTTGCCTCAGAATTTGCCGAGATCGAAAAATCCTGCCTGGCAACAACACGGGGGCCGCAGTAACCATCCGGCTCTCAGTAAGGAACAGCACCAGACTGCACCA
>MFYY01000261.1:10147-10896 GCA_001787855.1 Candidatus Riflebacteria bacterium GWC2_50_8
GCATCGGGCCAATGTCAATAAATCCCGGACCAGCTGGTATAAGCACCTGAAAACGCTTGAGAACCATGTCGATGCGACTGGTCACTGGCAGAATCGCGCGCGGCGGCGCTGGCATTATCCATGTCAGCATTACTCTTATCAGCACAATGAACTGCACAGCCCGTAAAAGTTCGATAAGCAGTCGCATGTTTTATTCGCCTTTCGCAAACAGGGCGGTGCCAATGCGCACAATGGTTGCACCCTCTTCTATTGCAATTTCAAAATCGCCGGACATGCCCATAGACAGTTCAATCGCATGATAAGCAGGCCCCTGCAGAGATCGACTCTTTTCGAACAAATCGTGCAGGCGCCTGAAACTGCTTCTGACAACATTTTCGTCAGCGATAAACGGCGCCATTCCCATCAGGCCACGAATATCGAGATCAGGACTCCCGCGGTATTCCTCAATAACATTGAGAATTTCGGCGCAGTCAAACCCCTGCTTGGTTTCTTCGCCTGAAATGTGAACTTCAAGCAATACGGGGCATTTGCGACCGGTTTTCTGGAACCATGCGGCAAACTGATCAAGCAGTTCGCGGCGATCGATAGAATGCACCAGTTCAGCGACCGGGTAAACATACTTGATCTTGTTGGTCTGCAGAGTTCCGATAAAATGCCAGCAGATCTCTGTCTGCGCCAGGAGAGTCGATTTGTCGCGCAGAGACTGTGGCCGATTCTCGGCAAAAACCTGCTGCCCACAGGCATGCATT
>MFYY01000262.1:0-2342 GCA_001787855.1 Candidatus Riflebacteria bacterium GWC2_50_8
CCCCGGGACAAATACAGAGCCAGATGCAGGTTGAGAAATTGCCGCGAGCGAGCAACCAAACCAGACATTAACCTGATCTGAAACATTGCTGGTACCTATGTCGTCTGTGCCTTCAAGAGTAAGCGCGCGCCAGGTATTAAGCGGTGCCTGTTCTGCAGTAATGTAGGTGACTGTAGAGGAACCAGTTTTGTCGGTGGTTCCCGACAAATGCCATTTCATCGTTGAGCCTGCAACAGGAGCCAGACTTAGCGATGAAGTGCCGGCTCCATTAAATTGCACAGGTCGACCAGCAAAGAAAAACGAATTGCTTGCGGTATCAGCCGGCCAGATAGTGAGTGCCGGTGGATCGTTCTTTAAAACCGAAACAGTCGAAGAACTCTGGTTCCCGGCAATATCAGTACCGGTTATAGTAACCATATTCCACCCATCAAGCAGCACAACAGTGTTGTTGATTGCTGTGCCGGCAACCGCTGCCGTCGCAACGCCGTCTGAACGCTGCCAGGTTAAAGTTATGCCGCTTGACGCATTCGCAGGGCTGCCCTCAAACACCAGAGAAGCTGTACTGCGCGCAACCCTTATTCCAGAAGTCGGCGAAGCAATTGCAAGCAGTGGGTGACCATAAAAAATGTTCTCATTGGTCATTGTGGCAACTACGCCGACAGCGTTAGTGCCTTCGGCTGAAATATCGTAAGAGCCAACAGCGAGCTCTCCGGCGGCAATGACTTTTGGCGAACCTGTTTTCCAGACAGTAGCTCCACCATCAAGCGACCACTTCACGGTTTCTGTTGCAATGCCCGCGCCACCTGCTTCGAGAGTGAATGGTCTGCCAACAAATATCTGAGAATCATTGGTCGGCGAAAAAGTAATAGTAGGGCTATTGCTGACAATAACGCGAACCTTGTCAAACTTGCCCAGGTTACCGGAATCTGTGCCGATATAGGTAAGATTATGAATGCCACCGGGAAGTGTAATGGTAAGAGTAGCACCAGTAGTGAGCTGCGGCGCACCGTTCAGCAGCCAGCGCATAGTAAGTGGTTCGCTGATATCAGGTCCGGTAATGCTGTCTGGCAAGGCCGTAAAAGTGAAAGGGGTGGCAAGAGGAATCACTGTATCCTGGGCCGGCCATGTGATCATCGGGTCTGGCACACCAAGATAGATCGTTTTTGTCTTGACTCCAACCGCTCCAATCGTATTGGTGCCGCGCAGTTCGATTGTTTTGGTTCCTGGGCCGAGCGTTGTCATTTCAGCAAGCGTAATGGTCATTACAGAGTAGCCATCAGTATGCAGATCACCTTCAACATACCAGGCCATATTGCTGGCAGGGATTGTGCCGTCGATACTGTCAGTACCGACGCCGGTAAAGACAACATCCTGGCTGCCAAAAAAGACAGTTCCGTCGGCGGGCGTAAAATCCATCTCGGGGAACTGGCCAATGCCGATTTTGCGACTGGCTGAACTGACAAAACCGCTGCTGTCAGTGCCCATATAAGTAATGATAGGGTAACCATCAGGCAGAGTGTTGGTCGCAACTGTTGCACCATCGCCAATCTTTATTGGAGCTGAAGTGCCATAAGTTGCCCACCATTCCATGTCAATGGGGCCAGTGCTTCCAGGAGTTCCTTCAAAGGTAATAAGTGTGCCCGGCAAAAAAGTGGCGTTACTGGCTGGATTAACTATGGCAGCAGCTGAAATGCCAACAGTAATCGTGTTGGTGATTGACCCGACAGTACCATATGGGCCTGACGCAATAAGAGTTATAGCATGCGTGCCTGAGGCGAGTTGCCCTGGCTGGGTTCTTGAAAAAGTTTTCCCCGACACTGTAGTCCATGGAATGCCGTTAAACAACCAGCTTACCCGGTCATCGGCAATATCGTTATCATCTGAATCAAGACAGGTTGCCGCAAAATCGACCGGCTTGCCGGTAAAAAGATAATAACCGTTTAAAGGAAAAAAGCTGACGATCGGTATACGCTCGACAACGATATTGATTGTCGATGAACTGACAATACCCTGACTGTCTGAGCCGATGTAGGTTACTCGATGAGCACCATTGGGCGGCGCATAATTGGCTGTTGAGCCACTGCCGAAACTCAGGGTTTCATCATTTAGATACCACTGCAAAGAAAGCGTGCCGGTCGAGTTGGGAACAGCGGCGAACGAAACCACGTCGAGCGGCTCAAAGCGCGTGCCGCTGGCCGGGCTGGTTATACTGGCTACCGGCCAGCCCATCTGAATAACATGGGTCGGACTCACTGCTGTTTCGAACTGAGCCGGGCCTTCGACACGCACGCGGTTTGCACCGGGAACGTAAGCGCCGGCAGTAATAGAAAACGAGGCACCAT
>MFYY01000262.1:2351-2589 GCA_001787855.1 Candidatus Riflebacteria bacterium GWC2_50_8
ACTTTGAAGAATCGAGCGGAGTGTTGTCAGTATCGGTGCCGACAGCCGAGAACGGAATGTTGTAGCCGGCAAAGAATACTGAACGGTCTGCCGGCGTGAAGCTTATGCGGGCCGGCACGTCATACCAGATGACAATACTTGTAGAGCCGACTGCGCCACCACTGTCGGTAGCAGAAAACCTGATTAAATGGCGGCTGGAAGTCATTGTGGCAAGTGTAAAAGTTGTGCCTGAACCGAT
>MFYY01000262.1:2608-3725 GCA_001787855.1 Candidatus Riflebacteria bacterium GWC2_50_8
GTCCAGACCAGAGCGGCAGAAGCGGTGATCGCACCGTCTTCCTGATCGTTGGCGGCACCGACAAAGGTTACCGACGTATTTGGCCTGAAACTGGCGTCATTCAGCGGCTGGGTGATGGCACAAACCGGTCGGGCATTGATGATCGTGATCTTCTTTGTGCCAGTGCCGGTTACGCCATTAGCGTCAAAGGCTTCGAGGGCAACGGTGTAACTGCCCTGGCTGACGAACTGCCAGGTAAAGGTCGCACCGCCGGTCTGCCCGAGAACAAACGGTTGGGTGTCGGTTGCGACATACCAGCTCATGGAGTCGGGACTGATAGCAGTGTTGAGATAGTCGCGGGCGCTGCCGGTAAAGACGATGAGACCGGGCTCAAATGCTGTGGCTGTTGGCTGGCTAATAGTTACCGTCGGCACCGAAGTTATCCTGACCTGGATTTCTTTGGTAGCCGTGCCGATGCCATCGGTGACCGCTACCGCGATTGAGGCTATCTGGGTGACGCCTGGGCTGAGTGTCGGCGAACGCCAGGAAATAATCGACGCGGTAGCGCTCGAAAGCAGGGTTCCACGGTCGACTGTCCAGTTGAAATAAAGCTGCAGACCCGGCGGGAAATTGGTCTTTGCCTCGTATGAAGCAGTGGTATTACCAGCTACCTGAGAGGTTGACGACCCGACAATATCTACGCTGCGCGTGACCGGGCGCAGCAGAATCTCTCCGGGAAAGCTGACTTCGCCAGAACTGGCGACGTTGATATTCAGGTTGGCCAGCGAGGTCAGGCGCGGGTAATAACGGCCATCTTCGCTGGCAGAAAAATACACGGTAACCGATGCCGAGATCGATGGCACCGCCCAGTCAGCGTAGTCTTTGGCAACGTAAGTGAACGTGCTGACATTGGTGAGCCAGCTGGTTGTCATCGGCTCGCCTTCGGGGTCGCTGTAATTACCGAACAGGCGTAAAAACGCGCTGCCGCTTTCCGGATACTTATCTGTAGTGATGCTGACAATCGGCGCCTTGTTGGTGATACCTGCGGTAGGAAGGGTAACGCCGACTATCTCAACATTGTCCGGGTTAAAAGTCGTGGCCGGAATATTAAACTCGAGCCCTGACAATTCTTTATCGG
>MFYY01000262.1:3737-4675 GCA_001787855.1 Candidatus Riflebacteria bacterium GWC2_50_8
CAGGCATATATGGTGAAACATAGTAACCGCTGGCGTCGAGGGTGAACTGCTCGCCCCAGAACCAGACTTTGCACTTGCCGATCGGATTGCCGTTGAGATCTTTAATCATCATGCGAATCTGGTGTTCGGCAAGATCTGGCTGGGTAACATTAAGCGCGACGGCCTTCTGTGGGTCAGACTGCGTCAGACTCTGCGCCGTGCTTCGCAGCTTATACATGCGTCCGGACAACGAAGTGATGCGGGCAATGATACGATAAGTGCCAAATGGCACATTTTCAAAAACGAATTTGCCATCCTGATCAGCGCGCGTCGAAACGTTGGGCAGTTCCTCGATCATGACAAAAGAATCGAGAAAGCGCAGACTCGGCGAAAACGAGCTTATATCAGGCCGGAGCGCGCTGACAGCCTGATCGACTGCGATCGTACCAGAAATTGTGCCTGAGACGACGACTGATGAGCCACCGGGTACCAGCGCTGATCCGCTGCCACCGCCGCCACCGCCACCGCCACAGCCAATAAAAACAAGCAGCACAATTATACCGGCAAAAAACAAACGCACAGCCATGTCTAAATAATACCCTATACCGCTCTAACAAAGCAAGAACCGGCGCACAGTTTTTATGCTGTTTTGTTTGGTTTTTATGCAGCCCTGAGCCAACGAGCGCTGTTCAGTTAATCTTGTCGTATTCAGCAGGCGGGATCGATTCGTCTTTCCAGCTGATTATGGTGAAGCCGGCCATCGGATAAGGCGGGTGATAATCACCGCCACCGCGCACGAAAGTGCTGTCGAAAATATTGCGGCGCACCACCGACTGATCATTGCGCAAAGAACCGTCAAGATAGGCTTTTGCCGGACGAGTGCGCAGATGAATCATCGACCCCATGTGGCGCAGAATAAAACGACTGTCCTTGCCGATAAACGGCAGGCTGCGCATCTG
>MFYY01000262.1:4703-5742 GCA_001787855.1 Candidatus Riflebacteria bacterium GWC2_50_8
CTTGCTGGTATTGTTGCCCATGCTCCAACGTGCATTCATTTCGGCGGAGTCAATGAGAAGAGCGTTAACCGTCATTTCTGGCATTCTGAAGCCGGTGCGCGGATACTTCATTGCCATCTGAAACAGGCGATCAGCAACGTTCCAGGGGCCAAGATTCGCGTCAGGCTCGCCTTCTTTAATTTCTTTCTCTGCCTGATCCATTATTGACCCAATGATTTTGTCGCGGGCACCGGCCAGCAAAGTGCCGGTCATGTAAGCCCGGGCACCGACTCCCTCATAAACAGAAGTTCTTCGCAGCGCGCTGTTGATTACAAAACGCTTTTTATTCTCTTCTGGCGTGCTGCCAGGCTTGAGATAATCGCGGAGTTTACCGAGAGCCGGATGCATGGCTATTCCGGCAGTAGTGAGCGCAACAAGTTCAGGCGTCGTCTTGGGCAATGAAAACAGTGTATTGAGAACCGAAAAATTGAGCATGGTCATCGGCAGGCGCTTGTCATAAGCCCCCGTGCTCATGCGCGGCGGAAAAACAATGCCGCCCAGCACAATCAGGTTTAAATCTTCACCACCCAGGGCCATGGCCAGGTCGTAATCAATGAGAGTCTGCATCTCGTTGCGCAGAAAATTCATCGGGTTCGAATAATCAAACCAGATGCGGCCCATCGACAACACCATGACACCGTTCTTGTCAGTACCATTACGCGGTTCTTTGCTGTAATCCTTGAACCCGAACCCGTAATTTTGAGGATTATCCGGATTGGCATTAAAATCGCCAGCAATATAAACATCTTTTTCGCAGAAAATTGTCAGGGACTTCCATGGTGGGCAGCCCCAGATGCGCAACGGCACTTCCGAGTAAAGCAATACCTTGTCATCGACGTTCTTGTATTCCCAGCCGAAAAACAGGTCATACACAGTCTCTGAGGGGTTTGCCGGATTTTTCCAGACCGATTCGGAAAAGCCTTTAAAACTGCTGCCAGCCCTCAAGATAGTCGGCGACGGTTTGCGCGCCTTCTTGTAATATTCCGGATTCAGCGGCGGC
>MFYY01000262.1:5754-8753 GCA_001787855.1 Candidatus Riflebacteria bacterium GWC2_50_8
TGTCACCCTTATATTCAGCAAACGACTCAAATTTATCAGGATCGGTAGAATCGTTCGAAGACTTTATGGTGCCGCGTTTGCCATTGTAAAATTCAACATGTGCCGAAGACTCGGCTCTTATAAAGCCTGGCGTAGAAATGCGCTCCATCTCAAGAAGGTCGGCACCGCGATCAAAAGGGCCGCGCTGCGATAAAATCAGCATTTCGTGGCCATAGAGGCGACCGGTCTTCATTTCGCCGGGAGTGACGCGGAACGGGCCATAGCCGCCAAGATCAAGAATCTGGCCATCGTAGAACAGAAAATTACCGGGCGTGGTCTTTTCGATAACCGTTGAAATTTTGCGGCAGGTATCTTCTACCCGGCCAACAGCTTCGAGCAGGAAATAGCGGTGCGCTTCGTCGACGGTTTTGCTGTCAGGACTGTTCAGCGACTTGATCAGCTTGACGCGAACCTTGAACTTGCCGGTCAGCTTCATGGCCGGAAGTTCTACCGAACCGCTGTAAGTTCCGCGATCGTTGTTGTCGAGTTTGATCAGCTCAAAGCTTTTCAGATGATTGTAACGATTTTCTGAAGCCGAAGGCCAGTCATCGACCGGAATATATGGATTTCCATGCGTTACAAACTGATAGTCAGCACGCATTTCAGCGAGAACAGCATGCAGACCCGCCTCAGCCACGCTAAGAGCGACATAGTCTCTGGCAGAGCGAGAAAGAAGGGCTATCTGCCCTCTTTGGAAGCTCAAAACAGCGCCGGCAAGAATGCCCAGCACCAGACAGATCATGACTATTACCAGGATCGCCTGTCCACGCTGTCTGCAGTGTATTTTCATGGGTGAACTCCGTTCAGCTTGCCACGCACATTAAAACAGGTTCTTACCGTGAATGCCGGCGGATCTGATGGATCACGCTCTTCGCCCTTGCGAATTAACGACACGCGCGCGTGTACCAGGTATGGACCAGAACCATCGAGATCGTAGGGTTCGAAATTGTAAAGATTTTTCGTCGGCAGAATCGATGCAGCGCCACTGATTATAATCGGCTTGCGATTCGTTGTATAAATCAGCATTTCACGGATACCATCGCAGACTTTGCGCTCATATTCCTTCTGCGCAACATCAGGCATGTCGGTTTTGACCCGGCGATAAAGATCGCTGGTCCCGTCTTCAGCCTTCTTGAGAAAATATTCAATTATTTCTTCGCGAATAAAATTCGGGTCTGGCGGCTTGATCGAAAAATCAAAAATCTGCCGGCGCAGTACACAGACCTGGCCCTCGTTTATCGGCATCAGTGCTTCAACAGTCTGTCGGTTGGTCTGCTGCGGAAAATCAAGCCAGTTCGAATTGCGGATATCGTTACCAAGGTGCGCAAACAGACGGCGGGCGCTCTCATTAACCCCAATGTGCTCAAGCGCCGTTTTGATCGACCTGACCTCGGCAAAAAAAAGCCGGTAAGCTGCCAGCATGAACAGCATGAAGAGACCTGTAGCGATCATAATTTCAACAAGCGTAACAGCCCGGCGTCGCCCGGAGCGGCGCACACTTGTATCAATTGCTGAGTATGTCTTGTCTGTCATATTTACCATTGATCGCAGTGGGTCGTGACCAGTTCAAATTCAACCGGGTTGCCGTCTTCACTGGCGCGCCAGCTGACGTTTACCCTGACCAGCTTCAACCCGGAACCGGTAAACTCGTTGTCAGAAGGAATGTCTTTAATGCTGATTGTTCTGTGGTAATCAATGCTGCCCACAGTAACGACCGGAACGAAGCCTTCGCCATTCTTGTCAAACATGTTGTCAGACGAGTTAAAATCAGCCAGTAACGTGTCTTTTCGGCGGTCACCATCGACGCCCAGCTCATGCGAACGGGCAGCGCGAATTGCTTCTACCGCCTGATTTGCGAGAAATATGGCGGTTTCGTAATTGCGAACCTTGCGTACTCCGGTAAAACTGCTTGATATTGTCCAGCCAATGATAAAAACGACGACAAGCAGCAATGCCGCAATCAAAATCTCAATAAAAGTCATCGCCGCAGTCAGGCGACGATTTGATGCGATGTTTTTCCGGGCTGATATATTGTTCTGGCTCATAGCAATACATGAATATTTTACCACACTCGCCCCAAAAATTGCAGAAATACCATTACCCGTAATAACGATTCCATTCCTTCGTCACAATTGAGTAAATGTCTTGCAATTATACTTTTACACTCGGGCTGGCGGCAAATAAAAAGAAGGGCTGCCGTGACAATTCGCGGCAGCCCTGACTTAACTGGATCTAACAGGTATTAGAAGACGTCGGCTGGATTGAGGCCGGCTTCCATGACCACGGCATCGGGGCTTCTGAATTCAGAACCACCACGGAAATCGCGGGTTTCTGGCCCTTCGGTGATTTCTTTAACAAAACGCGGGTCGATTCTCGGGTTTTCGAGATTGCCATTATTCGGATTCGGCGCGTCAGAAGTCGGCACCCAGAGAAAGTCGGGGTGATTCTTGCTTGAATCGCCGGTCCATTCGCCTGAAACGATGTTGTCGTTGGCATCGAGAAACAGGTTATAGGTGTAGCGATGGGCAAACCACTTGGTGCCGATAAAGCCTGGCGCGACATTGTCGTCGGCAAAATAGCAGGTGGTGGTGACTTTTAGTTTGCGATCATCGAACCAACCAGTTGTCCAGGAAGATTCGAACTTGTAAAGCGGGTAGTTCCAGACCATGCGGTCAGCTGAAGTATCGGCAATCATGGCACTTTTGCCTGAGCCGATGTACTGAATGAGCAGGCGATGAAATTCGTCGGGATAAATATCGTTATAATCATCGCCGGGCCGGTCCCAGTTTCGATTTCCATAGAACGTACAGTATGTATTCATGTACTGCTCTGAAAGTATTGCCTTCTGATCTGCGGTCATAAACTGTATGCCATTACGAACATTTGTCCGCTTGGGCTCGGGCGTAAGAATCGATGAGGCAGCCCAGCCATTGCAATGGCCTTCCCAGTTTTCAGCTTTG
>MFYY01000262.1:8837-18856 GCA_001787855.1 Candidatus Riflebacteria bacterium GWC2_50_8
TTTTCAAAGGGTGCCGGGCTATGGCCGGGCCAGCCCTTGATCATGAATCCTTTTTTGCGCGACCACCAGTCGCCGGACCATGGAGCGGGCTTGATTTCGCCGCGGGCAGAGTCTTCGGCCATTGCCAGCAGAGGTGCAACAACAATAAACAATGCTACAATCAGGCTTAGCTTCTTCATTATTCATTACCTCCGGTCTGGGAACTGGCAGCCGGCAGTTCTGAAGCCGGAACCAGGCGAACTTTGCGCGAGCGGTTTTCAGAAGAAACAGCCCAAGGGCTGCCTTCCTGCCACAGCTGGAGCAAATTGGTGCTTGAGCGTTCTTCAGCAACTTCTACCTGGTAAGTCGCGCCACCTGAACGATAAGCGGCAAAAGTATCTGAATGCTGACGGTCAGGTTTCTTGCTTTTCTGGCCGATCGTGCGCTTAAACGACAGCGAACCGACTTTGGAAGCGCGGCTGAATTTCTTTTCGGTGGCCTCGCCACGGTATGCGGCAAAACCGTCAGCGCCCTGAACTCCCTGGGCGGCTGTATTAGTCAGCGGAAACACCGGAAGGTCATAAGGAATCAGCGTGTCGACAGCAACCAGAGGCTCCGGATTATCAGGATCAACATCTCTCTCTGAAAAACGCATGCCTTCAGTTGTCGGGAAAATATCGATAACCCTGACCGGCTTAAGATCTTCGACAGCCAGCCAAAGTATTGCCTGCACCTTCATTTCGCCGTGGCGCGGAAAAACGTGAACGATGTAGCACTGGCGACCAAGCTTTTCTTTTATGGCGCGAACGCGAAAAACCCATTGAATCGGGGGAAGCCAGGCTTCGCCCTCACTCTTCAGGTCGCGGTAAGAAGCTTCGAGAACCCAGCGGTCGCCAGCCTTCCAGGTTGGTACGAAGCCCTGCTGCAAATTATCGGCAAAGCCGATTGCAGAAAAGGCTATAAGCAATATTATGCTCAAAACCAATGTTCGTTTCATGATAACCTCCAGAGCCATAAAAAGAGATGTACAACTATTGTAAGAATATTTGCTGCAGGCGTCAAGGCAGACCAGCTAAAATAAAAAGCGCGCCTATCAAGATTCGAACTTGAGACCCCAGGATTAGGAATCCTGTGCTCTATCCAACTGAGCTATAGGCGCCAGCATTTATTTATACTACTAACTTTTGCTGGTAAAATCAAGCTGTGTGATTTAGATTATATGGTATTCATTAAATAAACCACGTTCAGGAGCGGCGAATTGAAAAAACATCTGATTTTTACAATACTGATGGCTGTGCTGCTGTTTGTTGCCGGCACTTCTTCGGTCATGGCTGCCGATACCGGCAAAGTCATTACCAACCAGTGTCGTCAGAATCTTAAAATGCTCAACGAAATTACCCAGAAGTTTGTAGAGCGAACCAACGAGCATCTGCCGCCCTGGGCAAACTACGCAACAGTAAAAAGCAGCCTGCTAAACTATGACGATCTGCCGCAGGATCCGGTTGCGCCAACGCCAGACTGCAAATACAACCTGATCAGCAACAGTCGCGAAGATTTTCAGTGGTATTGCAATCTGCACGGTGTTCTCGACGGCGAAAAGACAATTACTATCCTGTATCATGAACATCAGATCATGGCCAAGACGGCAAGCAGATACATGAACAACAAGCGCTACAAAGACCACAACAGCGACCTGCTGCGCTGGACAGAATATGCCCCCACCCCGGGTGAGCGCTTCAAATATCATTATAATATGAATCCGCTCAGCACCATATTGGTGATGTGTGGGGTCCTGCTGATTCTGATTATTGTTTATCGAAGCCTGTGACTTAAATCAATCAGCGGTTGAGTGGAAGCTTAACCTCTTCTGACAGCTGATTCAACATGGTATCTACCCAGTAGCCAGAATAGCCAAGCCTGCGGGCCTTGAACAGGTTCAGAATGGCGCGACCACGCTGCTCCTGCTGAGTCCAGGCCATAGCCAGCACAACGTAAGGCCAGCCAGTCTTATGGTTGCGACCTTCAAGATATTCGATGGTCTTCTTTGGCTGACGAAGAGCCAGATGTAATGCTGCCAGATCATAAATCAGGTATTCGTTGGCAGGATTGAGATAAAGAGCAAGAGTCAGCTCTTCGTAGGCATCGAGAAAAGCACCGCGACCGGCAAAAATCAGACCCAGCGCATGATGGGCTTCTGAATTTTCGGGATCACGGTCGATAGCCTGGCGGGCATAATACTCGGCGGTGTCGAATTCTGACTGGGTCGAATACCCCAGCAAAGACAGATGAAAGTAAATTTTGCCCAGTTCAAGATAGCCGGCTCTTGCTTCTTTTTCGAATACAAGAGAATCTTCATAGTGCCGCCATGCCTGGCGTAACAGGTCAACATTTCCCTGTCTGATTCCCTCCTCGATCATTTCCTGCGGGTCGACAAGCGGGATCCCGCCCTCGACAACTCTTATTGAAAGAGCCGAAGCAGTCATAACCGAAGCGAGAAGGAAGACTGCCGGCAGAACGAACAATTTGATTTTATTGCCAATAGACATTTGCATCCTCCTGATGTTATTAATTAGCCTGACTAATCTCTATCATGTTAAGCATGCAAAATCCAGAAAAATTATGACGACAAAAACCGGAAGTGAACAGGCTTTTAAGTCGAGATTAAGCCAGCCGACCGTCTGGCTGGTTCTTTTTGTCTTTTTTGCAGCGCTGCCAATTCTAATCTATTACGAATGCTACACTCGCTATATTGATGAACACTTTGAGCGCAGTCGCGAGGCGGTAATCAAGATTTTTCACCGCGAGCTGACGTCTTTTGGCAGCAAAGCAACCAATCGCCAGATCTTTCTGCACCAGCTGCAGAACTACCGCGACGGCCTGCGCCGCAATTTTCCAGAAACTGACAGAAACGTGGTTTTGAGCGAAGGCCTCATGGAGGAACTTCCGGAAAACGCCAGCCTGATCTCGTGGGACAAGAACGGAAAGCAGATCGAAGAACTCTCTTTTGTAAAACACGGCGGCCTAAGCCGCGAACAGACCGATATGCTGATAGAGATACTGCTGAACACCCACAGCGATTTTTCCGCCGGCGCAAATCTGCAGACACTGCAGCAGATCGAGCTTTTTGAAAAAAAGCATGCCGACTTTTTTACACAGCTGATCCCGCTGACCGGGCGGGCGTTTTCCTTCACCAAAGCGTTTACCAGCCCCAATACTATGTTCGGCAGTTATCTTTCAAATTCAGAATCATTTTTTTACTGGGATTTTTTAAACAATCAGGATAACAATCAGGGCGGGTTCATGGTGTTCATTCCCTTGAAGTCCCTGCCAGTAACCTTCGGGATTTCCCAGATCCTTCTCAGAGACCCAAGTGCAACGCCAGAATTCACTAACGGCTTCTTCGATCAGACTACCGGGCAGATAGAATTGTCATACCCAGGACTGATGGAACCGGTAAAGAAAGGCGTCGAGCTGTTCAAAGACGGCCTCAACAATCCGATTTTTTACGATGACTGGGTACTTTTTGTAAAGCCGCTGGCCGAAAGCACCTCGGTCAACATTTTTGCCATGTTTTCAACGCAGTCACAGCGCATCGCCAGCGAAACTCAGAAAAGTCATGCCAGATCGGCTGGCATTATTTTAGTGTTGATCGCTTTCGTATTCTTCTATCATTCTTATAAGCTGGCCTCAACAACTGGGCTTTCGTTGCGCAAAAAGGTGGCAGGCCTTTTTCTGCTCTGCATGCAGCTGCCTATTTCTATTCTGATGTTCCTTGGCGTCCAGTTTGCCCTCAGCCAGGAAAGTCTGCTCAGTCAGAATGCCGAGACTCTGCTGATCGAGCTGGTAAAGAAGGTAGACCACTCGGCTCTGGATCATTATAGAGGCACAACCGAATGGCTTAAATCTCTCAAGCAACTGCCTGAGCTTCAGGAACTGAACAAAACAAAATTACACGAAACATTTTTCGAGTTCAGCCGGAACAATCAGCTGCAAAGCTTCTACCTGATAGGCCTCGACGGTGGCATAGAATTCGACACTGATAATCTGAAGGCCGACAATGGCAATCGCATGTTCATCAAGGATCTTGGGATGCGAATTCTGGCGGCAAGTTCCGGCCAGCAAAGTTCGGCAGCCGTCAGCCTTTCGACACCTACGGACAGCCTGTTTGACCTGATTACCCACAAGACAGGAAACATGCACCTGATCGTCTGGCCTGGCACCAGCAGACAGAATTTCGTATATACTGATGTCGTTACCGTTGCATCTGGTAAGCGTTACGCAATAATCGCCACTCTCGACAAAACGGAACTTGACCGTAACTATCTCAGACAGGTTGTAACTCAGCAGCACCGTCTCGGACCTGACCGCGAAATCATCATACTTAAAGAAGACGATATTTCAGACGCCATGCCGCGTCTTTCGGCAACTTTCAAGGCCAATCTGCTGCCCATGCTCTCAACTACGCGCATCTCCAACATCGTCGAAACTGACCGCGTAAACGATGAGAACGACCGCCTGCTGGTGGCAATAGGCCGCGGTGTAAACACCGGCGATTTTCTTATCGGCGCCAGATTCAGCTGGCACAAAATTACCGATACCATTCAAATGACCTACCTGATGGTAATATTCGGCTTGTTCTTAAGCCTTTCGGCGTCAATCTTTCTGATCACAGTTCTGATTCGCGAATTTTTGACACCAGTCTCAGTCTTGTCGGCTGGGGCAAAAAGCATTATTGGCGGCGACCTCAATCTTGAGTTGCCGATGTTCGCACGCGACGAACTGGGGGAACTGTCGATCACGTTCAACGCCATGACCAAGCGCCTGCGCAACCGTCTTACCGAGCTGACAGTTCTCTACAACCTCACCCAGAAGGCATCTACCACCCACAGCCAGCGCGAGGTATTCGACCTGGCCGCCAGCAACCTGCAGAAACACCTGACGGCTGAAAGCTCTGGCACAGCATGGTTCAACGAGGGCGAAGGCGTCGACAGCATTTATCTTGCTGAGCACCTCGGCGAAGATGAGAGCGAATCGATCAGAAACTGTGTCAAAAATGCTTTGCGCACACTGCAGTCAACAGCAGAATACAGCGAAAAACTCGATCGCTACATACTCGGTGTGCCGTTGTTCTTTGAAGAGAAGAAGTTTGGCGCAGTCTACCTGGTTTTCCCGAAAGAGCGCGGCAAGGAAAAGTTGAACCTGTCTGAAGATGAGAAAAGTTTCATCGAAACTCTCAGACATCATCTGTCGTTAATTATCGAAAAACAGCGCCTGTTTGAACAGGCAATCACCGATGGCCTGACCAGGCTATATCTCAGACGCTTCTTCCTGGCTACCCTCGAAAAAGAAATCAGCCGCTCAAAGCGCTATCAACTCGAAGTCTGCGTTGTACTTCTCGACATCGACCTTTTCAAAAAGTTTAATGATACTTTTGGCCACCAGGCCGGCGACTATGTGCTGCGCGAAACCGCCCAGCGCATAATGGAAAGCATAAGATCGGTTGACACGCCGGGCCGCTATGGCGGCGAAGAAATGGCGGTCATTCTTCCGCAGACCGGCATTAAAGATGGCTTTGTCGTGGCTGAGCGCATTCGCAAAGCAATCGAAGGTGCCGAATACACATTTAAAAACGACTCAATGCGGGTTACCGCTTCTCTGGGTATCAGCGCCCTGCACATGCGTGACGTAAGCCTTGAAGAGTTGATCGAAGAGGCAGACAAAGCGCTTTATGTAGCCAAAAGCAAAGGGCGTAACCAGGTCAGAATAGCTCCCGAGGCAATGTAGTGAAAACGACGGCGAAGAAATTTATTACAAGACAGTTGCAAGGTTTCACGCTGGTTGAAATTCTTGTGGTTTTAACTCTGGTCGGCGTTCTGGCGCTTCCTTTCACCAACATGTTCATTTTCGGGGTGCGCGGCAGTCACGACAATGCCGAGCATGTTCTCGCCTACAATCTGGCCCGCGAAAAAATCGAAGAAATCAAGAGTCTGCCATTCGATCAGGTCAAGTCTGACTACGAGAATTTTCGCGAAGTATACCAGGATCGTCACGGCTTTGACGAACCCTATTACAACGACAGTTCCTTCGAGAACTACTTTTCTGACGTTTTTACCGACGAGTCCTTGAAAGATGGCGAAATGCTGATGACCTGGAACCGCCTCAAGCTCGCCTACCCCAAAACCTACCTGCGCACTCTGCAGACCTATCCGGAAGACTATCTGAATTATCGAAGGGTGGTCAAAGTCGAACGCGTAACTGAATCAGCGATGCCATCGAAAACCAAAAAAGTCAGTGTTATGATTTTTGACAGAGACGGCAAAAAAATCGCTGAACTGGCCACACTGATCGGACAGCACAAATGATCGCGAAACATTCTGACAAAGGCTTCACACTGGTCGAGGTTCTGCTGGCCATGTCGCTTACCGTTCTGGTTGGCGGCGTTCTTTATCTCATGCAGTCTACCGGCATGTCTACTGTGCAGAAAGGCACTTCTCAGCTGATGCTGAGCTCGGAGATCCGCAACAAAATGGAGCGAATCGCCAGTGACCTGCGTAACAGCAAAGAAATTCTCGACATCAAGCCTGATATGATCAAAATGCGCTGTTACAAGTATTCTGCCGAGAAGCCGGACCCAGGAGAAGACGCGCTGGTAACCATCTCATACGAGGTCGAGCGCGGAGAAAAGCAGCACATTCTCTGGCGCACCGAGAACCGCGAAAATCCCATAAAGATGCTTGCGCTCGACAAGATTGGCGAAGGAATTTTTCAGCCGTTTTTCGAGTCACATGATCCGGTCAGCCCGGTTGGATGGTCATTTTACCCGTTCGACATGATTTCTAACGATTCCGGACAACGGCAACACATCAGCCTGATCAAAGTCAAGCTGGACTTCAGTCACCAGCGTGAATCTTCCGTTGTGGTCACCACCATCAATCTTAGACCAGCGTCAACACGGATACGGCAGCCAAACTGGAAATTCAGATAATGACTTTTCCTGCCTTTCTCGGTGCTTTCGCCATTATAGTTCAGGCCATACTTGCCTTTGTGGTAATAGCTAAAGATCCTGGGCGCACCGAGAACCGCCTGTTCAGCCTGCAATTGCTGCTATTCTGTTTCTGGAGCGGCGCAGAACTTTATCTTATCTACCATGGCGTCGATGCAACCGGCATAAAACTGCTTTTTACGCCGGCACTTCTGCTCACCTATTTTTTCTGCATTTTCACGGCTATTTACCCTGAACATCAACCGGACGCGACCATTATAAAAAGCCGTGCCCATCTTGTCGGCTTTTTTTTACCTGCGGCGGCGCTGCTGTATTTACTGTGGACCGGAAAACTTTTTGCGGGCTTTGAGACGATTGCTGCAGGCTTTTCGATCGACCTCGGCCGTTTTGAATTCATCGTCAAGGGAGTATTGATCGGGTATCTGTTTCTGGCGCTCTCCACACTTTCAAACAGCAGCAAAAAAGCTGAAACTACGATACAGATACGACGCCTGCGCTACACTTTTGCCGCCATGCTGCTGCCGGTAGCCGCCGGTTCAATCGTCATAGCCCTGAGCAAATGGTTCATCGGCGGCACAACCATGTATCCCCTTGGATTGTTTCCGGTTCTGAGTATTATCATGAGTCTAATTCTCGGTTATACGATGCTCAGATACAACCTGATGGAAATAGATGTGATTTTCTCCACCGGTCTTGTTTACACCATGTTAACAGCCATCATGGCCGGCGTAATGGAGCTGTTTCAGGAGCTGATGCAGAATATTCTGAATTTTTCTGATCTCTGGAGCAAGATCATCGCGATTCTCATTATCGCCGCGATTTTTTCACCAGTAAAAGAGTTGCTGATCAAGCTGGTAGACAAATTTTTCGGACGGCAGACCTTTGACTCGGCAACGGTTATGCAGACAATTCTCGCTGAACTGCGCAAAATGCCAGATGAAAAAAAGCTTTTCGCGAGATTTCTCAGCGAACTCAACCTGGTGCTCGATTTTTCGGGAGCCCGATTGCAACTACCTGATCAGCAGCAGATCTGCACACCCGAAAGCCTGTCGGTTTGCGAGATCGCAGACGATTTTGCCAAGCTGCCGCAGGATATAAACGAAATTGACAGCATCATTCAATTTTACATTAACGCTGGCAACACTGAAATGGCCAACGCAGCCCGGGACATGAAGCATCGCAATGTGCGGCACCTGTTTAATTTTATCGACGAAGAGCGTTACTACGGCTGTCTGTTGATCAGTGCCAAAGCGACGAAAGTGCCGTATACCTCGACGGAAATCAGTCTGCTTACAGGCCTGGTCAATGAAATTCCGCATCTGCTCGCCAACCTGCAGATGATCAACCGCCTGCTCAATCAGGAAAAAATCAGTCAGGAAATAGACTGGGCCAGCAAAATGCTGCAGGCAATTTCGGCCGACAGTATCACCAGTTTTTGCGGTATGCCGGTTAACAGCTTTACCTCGCTGTCGACTGAAATCAAGGGTGACATGATAGACATCTGCCAGAGCCAGAACAACAGTTTTATTGGCATCTATGACGCATTTCATCACGGCATCCAGGCCGTTCTCACCCTCAACATAATGTTCGCTGTTCTGCGCTGTTTCAGCGATACAGAGTCACAGCTCATTCAGGCTAACCGTGTTCTGCGCTGCTTTTCCCAGCAACTGTGCTCGGCGGCGACCATTATACGGGTAGATAAGCGCAGAATTGTCATCGCAAACGCCGGGAATCCATCACCACTGCTCATTTCGGCAACTGGAATCCGTCGCTTGTTTGCTGATCAGACCAGGCCGGCCGGCTACCTTGACGAAATTGCCCCGCAGTTTCACTCGCTGGAGCTCGGCGAAAACGAGCTTCTATTCTGCTCGACGAACGGGATTTACAAGGCTTTCGAACAGCTGCATGGGCAGACACTCGAAGAATTTCTCACCGGTGCCGGTAGCGATCTGCACGATCTACACCAGAAAATCGCCGGCTCGATAAAGTCATTGACCCACCAGAATTTTTCTGATGATATAACATTTATAATAGCAGGTCAGGTATGAATCAAAAAAACACGGGCAGACGCAAAAGCAGACAGATAATGGTTGGCAGGGTCGCCGTCGGCGGCAATGCCCCGGTCAGTATTCAGAGCATGACCAAGACCGACACACGTGATGTCACCGCCACACTCAACGAGATCAAACACCTGAGTCTCGCTGGTTGCGACATAATAAGACTGGCAGTGCCTGACGCCGCTGCGGCCAGAGCGCTCAAAGACATCTGCAGCGCCTCACCGATTCCAGTTATTGCCGACATTCACTTCGACCATCAGCTGGCAATTGATGCCGTCTGCAACGGGGTACATGGCCTGCGAATCAATCCCGGTAATATCCGCAGTGAGGAAAAAGTGCGCGAGGTTATCGCTGCCGCTGCTGACTGGCAGGTTCCAATCAGGGTCGGCGTCAATGCTGGATCGCTCGACCCTGCAATCAAGCTGAAATATGGTGGCGTAACCGCTGCCGGGCTTGCTGAATCTGCATTAAACGAAGTGAAGCGTCTCGAAAAATTCGGATTCGAACTGATTAAAATAGCGGTTAAAGCCTTTGATCTGCATACCATGTGTGAAGCCGTGCGCATTACCGCCGCTGCCTGCGACTACCCGCTGCATCTTGGCGTTACCGAATCAGGGCTGCCCGAAGATGGCATTGTCAGGTCATCAATGGGCATAGGCAGCCTTCTTCTGCAGGGCATTGGCGATACCATAAGAGTGTCGCTTACCGGCGAATCAACCCTTGAAGTAGTTACCGGCCACAAAATTCTGCAGGCAGCGGGATTGCGCAATACTGGGCCAGTTATTGTCTCGTGCCCGACCTGCGGGCGCTGCCAGATACCACTACAGGACATTGCGCGCCAGGTTCAGCAGAGACTGGCCGGCATAACGGAATCTTTTCAGGTCGCCGTGATGGGCTGTGCCGTGAATGGCCCGGGAGAAGCCGAACAGGCTGACTTTGGCATAGCCGGCGGCAAAGACAGTGGCCTGATTTTTAAAAAT
>MFYY01000263.1 GCA_001787855.1 Candidatus Riflebacteria bacterium GWC2_50_8
TCACAGTTGTAGATTCCGCCGGCGGCATTGTTGTTGATATGGGTTGTAAAAACTGCGGTGCCGTCGATGTCGCTGTGGATTATCCGGTTAACCGTCTGTTGACCTCCCGGAAGAGTCAGTTTTACTCTGACCGGAACCTTGAATATGCCACGACCGGATTTTCTGCACAGGGCTGCGACCCTCAAGTTAAGCCAGCTGCCTGCATAAATTACTTCGGTTGGGGGTAGAATCATCAGTGCAAGGTTGCGCTCAACATTTACATTTCCTCTGAAGATAATGCTTTTGTTTTCCTGCGCGATGATTTCGAGAGTTGCCTGCTTGTGCAGTGGCTGATCTGGAATATCAAAACTGGCGACATATGCACCGTCTATCAGTTGTTTTGTTTCAGATTCCAGCCTTACAGGCCTTTTGTCGTTTGCTGCAGAAAGCAGCAGTCGAGCCCTGAGTTGCCTGGAGTTTTCAGGAGAGGGCGCTGCACCCGTCGGGTTGAGCAGATAGATGACAAAGTCCTGCCGGCTGCCAGTCAGTAGACTGCTGTCGGCCGAAACCGCGACAAAACTGTCGGTGACAACCGCCTGTTGCTTCGTTTCAGGCTTGAACTGCAACGCCAGGCCGAAGATCAGCAACAGCGCAGCAGCAGTCTTAAAGAATTTGTACATGCGTCGAAACTTAGCATTCTCAGGCCAACTTGTCAATTTAACAGAAAACTTTGCGGTATTTATTGTTTGTTGAAACCGTGTTATTAATAGCTTGTGGAAAACGAATGTATCACTGTAACCATAGATCGAATAACCTTCTGTAACGAACAGAGCGGCTACTATGTGCTTAAAGCCTCTTCTCGACAGTATCCGCAGGGGGTGACAGTGGTCGGCAATTTTGGCTATATCCAGCCCGGCGAAGAAGTCAGAGTGTATGGAACCTGGGCCTGTCATCCGAATTTCGGCATGCAGTTTCAGGTGATGAAGTTCACTTTGCTCAAGCCGGCTACGCTTAAAGGCATCGAGAAATATCTCGGTTCAGGCCTGATTAAAGGCATCGGGCCGGCGACGGCGCGCCGCCTGGTCGAGACTTTTGGGCTAGACACGCTGGAAGTAATTGAAAAGGAGCCGGAAAAACTGGCACAATGCCCGGGTATCGGGCCATCCAAGGCTGACAAGATCAGTAGTGGCTGGTTTTTGCAGCGCTCGATACAGGACATAATGATTTTTCTGCAGGGGCATGGCATTTCACCGGCCTATGCGATTCGCATTTTTAAAAAATATGACCGTGAAGCCGTACGCAAAATTTCTGAGAATCCCTATATTCTGGCGCATGAAGTTTCGGGCATGGGCTTTAAAAAAGCCGATGCCATTGCGGCCGAATTCGGTATAACCGGTAACGATCTGCGGCGTCTTAAAGCTGGAATTCTGTATGTACTGAGCAATGCCACCAGTGATGGGCACCTGTTTCTGCGTGAAGATGAACTGGTCAAGGCCGCGCTTGAGGCTCTGGGGATCAATGAACGCGGCGATCTCGATAAGGCTCTGACCATGCTGGCAGCCGAGAAAAAGCTGGTAAAACGCGAATTCAGGCAGCAGAATCTTTATTACCTGCCGGCAGGTTTTCGCGCCGAAGAGGGCAGCGCTGCCCTGGTTAAGAGCCTTTCCACCAGTATGCGCGAAGTTGCAAGAGAAAAAGTAATCGAGGCTCTCGATCAGGCGCTGGGTTCGCATGGTCTCAAGCTTAGCGATATTCAGCAGCTGGCAGTTGAGAATTCTCTGACTTATGGCTTTATGATAATTACCGGCGGCCCCGGTACCGGCAAAACCACGACCCTCAAGGCGGTTGTCAGCGCACATAAGGCGATGGGGCGGCGCGTGTTGCTGGCGAGCCCGACCGGGCGCGCTGCCAAGCGTCTTGCCGAGGTTTCTGGCTTTAATGCGCAGACGATTCACCGATTGCTCGAGTTTTCGCCACAGGAAAAAGGTTTTAAACGCAACCAGAATCAGCCACTGGACTGCGATACGCTTGTTGTCGACGAGGCTTCGATGATTGACATGCAGTTGTTCTACAGCCTGCTCCAGGCTATACCGAAACACGCCTCGCTCATTCTGGTCGGTGATGCCGATCAGTTACCTTCGGTCGGTGCCGGACTGGTGCTCAATGAACTCATCAAGTCTGAAAAGGTGCCGGTTGTAAGGCTTAATGCTATTTTCAGGCAGTCTGAGACTTCGAGTATCATTAAAAACGCCCATCTGATCAATCATGGCCAGATGCCGGAATTGACGGTTCCAGACGGTCAGAGTCAGTCGGACTGTTATTACGTGGCAGCCGACGAGCCCGACAAACTGCTCGGGCTGCTCAAGAATGTCGTTCAGAAAAGCCTGCCAGGTCGTTTTGGTTATGACCCGATAAATGACATTCAGGTTCTTACCCCGATGAATAAGGGTAAACTCGGTTCGACGAACCTCAACGCCGTTTTGCAGGAAGCCCTTAATCCGCCGTTGCCTGAAAAGAATGAGCTTGAGCACCTCAACCGGGTGTTTCGGGTTGGTGACAAAGTTATTCAACTGCGTAACAATTACGATCTCGATGTTTTTAACGGCGATATTGGCCTGATTACAGAAATTCAATCAGAAGACCAGGAAGCTCTCATTGAGTTTCCGCAGGGGCCTGTGACCTTTTCAACCGCCGATTTTCTCGATCTCGCGCATGCGTATGCCGTTACGGTACATAAATCACAGGGCAGCGAATACCCGGCTGTAGTAATGGTGGTCTCTACTCAGCACTTTATGATGTTGCAGCGCAACCTTTTATATACAGGGCTGACCCGCGCGCGCAAGACCATGGTTTTTATCGGCACCCGCAAGGCAATTGCCATGGCGGTTAAGAACAACCGCCAGAAAATGCGCAACACTGTTCTGGCAGTGCTTCTGCAGAATATGCCGGAGTAGTTTCCGGCAGTCTTTCGAAAAAAATAAATGAGAATATTAAAAAAAAACGCCCGATTGCCTTGACGCTTTGCCAAGCCGTCATTAAACTTAAATTAAATCTTCGAGGTACATAATCTCTGATGATAACAGGGGGTTCGATATGATTCGCCGATATGAACTTAGAGTTACACTCTGCATTGTTCTATCCCTTCTCATGCTTGTTGACTTCACCGTCTTCAATCCAGCGCCAGCTTTCGCACTTGATAAAAAGAGCGTTGCAATTGGCGCAGGCGTAGGTCTTGCTGCTGGTGCCGGTCTTGTGCTGGCTGCTCCGGCCATTGGTGGTGCAGTAGCTGCAGCCGGTGGTGTGGGTGCTGCCGTTGTTGGTGGCGCTGCGGCTGCTACTGGCGGTATCGTTGGTGTTCTGGCCGGAATCGGTGGCGCGATCGGCGCTGCTCTGGGAGCTGTCGGTGGTTTTATCGCCGGTATCTTTGCCAGCCCGCTCTTTATTCCAGCTTTGATTCTTGTTGCCGTAGCAGTTGGCGGTTATTTGCTCTATAAGCGCTACAAAGCTAAAAAGGGTGGCAACTCAGCTTCTGGCCCAGACCAGGAAGTTCTTCCCGGCGCTGACGAAATCTATGTAACCCCGGGCGACTATGAAATGTCTGGTGTGGTTCCTTCAGGTGACGCAGCATCTCCTGTCAGTGTTGGTAGTGATCCGGTAATATCTCTCGGTGGCGATGCAGTTTCAATATCTGATGAACCGCCAAGCGTAAGTATTCCTGCTCAGGCTCCTGACACTACCTCTGTTACAACTACAACCGGTATTCCGACTACCAGCGACGGTCTCAAGGCCGCTCATGACAGATATATCGCCTCTTACCAGAAGTATACTACCTTGGTTACCAACAGTGGTGGCGCTGATCCGGCAGAAATACAGCGCGCTCTTGCTGAATATCGTGAAGCTTACAACGATTATAATAACCTCAAGGCCGCAGGCAGCAAGTAACCCCCTGATTTATAGACCAATAAAAAGCCACCCGAAAGGGTGGCTTTTTTTATGCCTTGTTTTGAACTAATAGGTGACAGGCGACTAGAGCTGTTTGAGTCTGAAAAAGGTTATTACGGTGTCACCGAATACCCGTTCGTCGAGCAGGCGGTATTCTGGCATTTCCTCTAATCCGAGTCGGTCTTTTTTCTGACGCTCGATAATGAAGAGGGTGTCAGGGTTGAACATCGGGCAGACCGGAATTTGTTTGAGTATTGGTTCGAGCAGGCCTTTAAGATATGGCGGGTCAATGAACACGACATCAAATCGCGCCAGCGTCTGTTTCTGTAGAAACTTGAGGCAATCCATGGTAAAGACTTCACCCCGGTCGGCCAGCCTGGTAATCTCAAGGTTTTCGCGTATGGTGTTAGTGCATTCACGGGCGGCGTCGACAAAAGCTGCGTAACTGCCGCCCCGGCTGAGTGCTTCGATGCCCAGGTTGCCTGAACCTGCGAAAAGATCGAGAAAACGCGCATCAGGCACGAATTCTGCAATCATGTTAAAGGTTGCGCCTTTGACTTTGTCCATCGCTGGCCTGGTTTTTCCGCCGCCCGGCATTTTAAGTCGCCGGCCTTTGGCGCTGCCGGTGATGATTCGCATATTTTATCCGCCTTCCATGAAGGTTTTGTAGCTGTCGCCGAACGATTTTATCATCTGCGCCATGAACCAGTCTCTGACTTCGCCGGTTTCGATGGTAAGGATTTCGAACGCGCGGTTTCTTGCGTTTTCAATGAGTTTCTGCCCGATTCGATGCGAGAAACATGGATGCGAGAGGCCGCTCTGGCGTGTTCCGACCAGATCGCCCGGGCCACGCAGTCGCAAGTCTTCAAGTGAAAGCTCAAAGCCGTCGTTAGTTGCGGCCAGCACCTTGAGACGTTCGGATTCTTCAGCCACGTGCGACACCAGAATGCATAAAGAGGCATGCATGCCACGGCCAACACGGCCGCGCAGCTGATGTAGCTGAGAAAGGCCGAAACAGTCGGCATTCTCGATGATCATTAATGTGGCGTTCGGGTTATCGACGCCAACTTCAACAACTGTCGTTGCGATAACCATGTCAAGTTGCCCGTTTTTAAAGGCCTGCATGATTTCGGATTTTTCTTCCCAGCTCTGTTGGCCGGTGAGACAGGCAAAGCGAACATCAGGCAGCAGCTCAGAAGTGCGCTCGGCTGCTTCTTCGACCGATGTCCAGTCTTTTTTGTCTGACAGTTCGATCAGCGGGCAGACCAGGTAGATCTGTTGCCCGTTATGCAGAGCAGTTTCGATGTGCGACACCGTCTGTGAAAAACTGGTGGCCAGCATTGTCTTAACCGGCTGGCGCCCTGGCGGCAATTCTGAGATTGTGCTGGTGTCCATGTCGCCAAAGATAGTAAGCGAAAGAGTGCGTGGAATCGGTGTTGCAGAGAGCAAAAGCTGGTGCGGATTGCTGCCTTTGCGGACGAGTTGCCGGCGGTGATTGACGCCAAAGCGCTGCTGTTCATCGATTACACAGAGGCCCAAGTCAGCAAACTCGAGGTTTTCCTGAAACAGGGCGTGCGTGCCAAAAACGAATTTGAGTTCGCCGCTGCTGACCGCTTTGTTGAGTTTCTTGCGTTCGGCGCTTTTCTGGCTGCCGGTAAGTATGCAGGCGTGCCCGGCGAACTGTTTGAAAAAGCTGCTGAAACTGTGGAGATGCTGACGGGCAAGAATCTCGGTCGGTGCCATGAAGGCGCATTGACTGCCAGGGCTGATTGTCTGACAGTAATTCAGCATCGCCAGAAAGGCCACCAGCGTTTTGCCAGAGCCGACATCGCCCTGAACAAGCCGGTTCATCGGTGGGCTGTCTTTGGTATGCGCCTGCATGTCATAAATGATCTCGCCAAGACTCTGTTTTTGAGCCGATGTCAGCGAAAAGGGCAGGGGATGTTCTGGTTCGGCGGGTGCGGCGTTGCTGGCATCGGGCAGGCTTAGAATGCCGGTCAGTGCTTCGCGTCTTTTAAGAACACCGATCTGAAACAACACCTGGTCGAAAAAGGCAAGAGTGTGCCGCGCCTTGTTGGCTTCTTCTGGAGAAGATGGCCGATGCGCCTGTTCGAGCGCATCACAGATGGCATTAAACGAGGATTTTCTGATGCCGGGTGGCAGTGAGGCGTCCCAGTCGATTCGGGTAAGAATTCCGGCGAGCAGCCGGCGCAGCGCCAGAGCTGAAATGCCGGCTTCTGAAAGGCGAGTATTCGAAGAATAAACTGGCGTAAGCCGGATACTGGTGCCGGCGTCAGTCTTGGCTTCGTCAACTGGCTCGATCTCTGGGTTAGACAGGGTCAGTTGATTTTTTACCGCTGTAACCTGACCGAACAGCCAGTAATGCTTGCCGACTATCAACTGCCGGATCAGGTAGACGCGATTGAACCATTTGCTGGCGACCTTGCCGGTAGCATCAGAGAACACGGCAGTAATAACGGTAAGGCCGCGCCGCGCGTGGTATGACTTGATCGAGTCAAGGCGCAGGCAGACCAGGCATTCACCGCCTTCGGAAAGTTGGGCAACAGTTTTGCAGCTGCGGCGATCCTGGTATCTGGTCGGATAAATGCGCAAAAGATCGATAATCTGCACTATGCCGCTCTGGCGCAGTGCTTCCGATTTTTTGGGGCCGATTCCTTTTACTTTGCTTAACGAATCGTCAAGCGTAAGTCTGCTGGTCGTCAACAATTCTTATCGTCACTCTTTGGCAAAATAAAGCTGCTTCATGATCATGAAGTCTTCGCACATGTAAGCCAGATCCCAGCCATTTCGACCCGCTTCGTCGAGCAGATCGCCAAGCCTTTCAAGAAAATCGTCGCCCTTGAGCCTTGTCAGATCCAGGGTTTTGTAGTTCCAGCGTTGCGGTGATTTTTCCATGGTCATTGTTTGTTCTCCTGATCAGGCTTAGAGTTTCTCTGGATCGAATTGAGATATAGATAGGCCTTGAGCATCTGGCGCAGCGCCTGATCCTGTTGTGGCGACTGTGCGCAGGCTCGAAGTGTGAGGTCCATGGCGCTGAATGCTTTCTGGCTCTGGCCAGTAAAGTTGAAGCAGTAGGCAAGAAGCAGGTTCGATTCGACATCTACCGGCGAAATATCTACTGCCTTGATCAGCACTTCAATGGCGTCGTTATAGTTGCCAAGCTGAATATGCAGAGTCGCCAGTTTCTGGTAAATAACCGGATTGCGCGGAGACAGTGCCGCGGCATGTGTCAGCAGGCGAACGCTTTCGCTGAATTTTCCGGCAATCTGATAGATCTGACCAAGAATCAGGTAGGCACCGAGAATTTTCGGATAAAGCTTAAGAGCCTTGGCGAGGTGTTTTACAGCATCATCATACTTGCGTGCGTAGTAGAAAATTGTGCCGAGATTGAAGTGGGCTTTAACCAGATTAGGGTTGATCGCGAGCGCTGACTGGTAGTGTTTGACTGCCTCAGCATTTTTTTTCTGCAGGAAATAAAGATTGGCAATGCCCAGGATCGCTTTAAGATGTGATGGTGCCTTCTGCAGAATCTGAGCAAAGACCTTTTCAGCCGCCGGGTAATTGCGTGCGGCCACAAAGCGGTTGGCAACTTCAATGTCTTCGTTAAAGCTATTGTCGGGAAGTATCTGGGTGTTAATCGGTCGCGGTGGCGCAACTGCCTGCGTCGCCGACTGCTCGGCTGCCGGTTGCAGAATTTCGAAAACTGGCTCCATTGGCGGAGGCAGCTCAGCTTCGGGTTCTTCGGGCTGTGCCTCGGGTTCTGCCGGAGAAGGTTCTGGCTGAGCAGTTTCCGGTGTTTCGGCGGTCAATTCTGCCGGCGCGGTCGTTGCCGGTTCGGTTTCGGCGACAACCAGCGTGTTGATTGTTTCGGGATTATCAATAAGTTCAGTTACGATCAGGTTGACTCTTTTACTGAGCGCTTCTGAACGACTGATTTCCTTGCCGATTTCTCCGAGCACGAATGTTGCAGACTGAATCAGACGCTTATCCGGGCTGTTAAACAGCTCGCGCAATCTGTCGAGCACTTCGTAAGCCCCCCAGACCCACAGGGTTCTTATGGCAGTACTTTTTACCCGGTTGTCTTCATGCTTGAGAAGGGTTTTGAGTGTTGTTACCAGTTCTGGTTCAGCTTTTGGCGATAATTTTACCAGGGCGTCGATAGTGTTTGACACAACGCGCGGGTCTTCGCAGTTGAGATAGCCGCGAATAACCGGTATCATGGCCGGTTTTCCGGTCTGGCCCAGGCATGAGATCAGGGTGGCCTGCACGATAAAGTTTTCTTCGTGCTGCAGTTTGTCTTTTAAAAGGTCGGCTGCCGCTTCTCCGGCGCAGCGACTTACTGCCAGCACGGCCTCGACTCTTACGTCGAAATTCGGGTCGTCGAGCAGCGGCTTTACATGCTGCAGGGCGTCTTTTGCCTCGATCTTGCGGATGGCGTTGGTTGCATTGCGCCTGACATCCGGGTCTTCATCCTTGAGTGACCGGGCCAGTTCGCGAATGAAGCGGGCGTCTTTGATCTCGCCAATTGCATAAGCAGCTGACGCGCGATACCACTTGTCGGGGTGTTCGAGCATCTGGCGAAGGGTATCTGAAACATCGAAATCGCCGTATTTCCAGATAGCTTTGGCGACATTGGCGCGCACACGGTTGCTCGGGTCTTCGAGATATGGCTGTATTATGCCGACAATCGAGCCAGACTTGATGCTTTCAATGGCTTCGATGGCATTGGCGCGCACTCGCGGGTCTTCGTCGCGCAGAGCGGCCTGGAAAACCGGCATCATCTTGTCAGAAGACATCAGGCCCAGCGACATAATGATTGAGGCTCTGATTCGAGCGCTTTTTTCCATGGCCAGAAGTTTTTTGAGCAGCGAGATTGCGCGCCAGTTCTTAATTTTGCCGATGGCAAGAATTGCGCTGATGATTGCATCTTCTTCGAAGAAAATCTGGACAGCCGGTTCCTCAAGCGAGGCTTCGGGAGTTACGCCAACGCTGGCATCAGCATAAGCCTGCAGTGCATCCATCAGAATGTCGAGAGCTTCGGGATTTTCCAGCATGCCAAGGGCCTGGGCAGCGTGAAAGCGGACTTCCTGCTGCGAGTCGTTAAGCGCATTTATAAGCAGGCTGACGGCTTTGTGGTTGTCGATATTGCCGAGCGCGAGAGCCATGAAATCCTGAATGTTGTCGCTCTCGTAGGTTTCGAGAAGAAAATCTGTCGCTTTTTCGCCCTTGAATTTTGACAGCGCAATAGCAGCTTCGCGCCGCTGCTCGTATTCTCCCGTAAGAAAAATGTGTAAGAGGCGTGCAATGAGCGGCTTGATATTACTGATGACTGCTTCGTATGCTGGCATTTGTCTAACCCCGGGGTCGGCTTTGAATTCCTAAGCATATTACCAGAAAGTGCAGTTTTTTTAAATAAGCAATTAAATTCGATTGTTAAGATTGGGGGCTGTGAGTATAATACTGCTCATGGCAGACGAAAAAAGCTTGTACCGATTATTAAAACTTACATTCGACGAAGGCGCATCTGATTTGCATCTCAAGGTCGGCAAGGCGCCGGCCATCAGAGTCGATGGGCACATCAGGCATGTCGAGGGCTTCCGGTTCAACAAAAAGGACTTCGATCACATTATCGAAGTGTTGCTGACCTCAGACCAGGAAGACCAGTTCCGCAAGAGCCACGAAATAGATTTTGCCTATACTCTTGAGGGTGTATGTCGTTTCAGGGTGAACCTCTACAATGATCTGAACGGACATACACCCTCAAGAG
>MFYY01000264.1:0-8539 GCA_001787855.1 Candidatus Riflebacteria bacterium GWC2_50_8
TATTCTGATCGGACATATTCGCGACAGTCTTGATCTCGGTCGCGAGTATCATCTGCCCGAACGCGTTCTGTCGATAATGTCGCAGCATCACGGCACCACCCTGATCAGCTATTTTTTCGAAGAGGCAAAAAAGCTCAAGGAGAGCGACGAAGTTAATGAAGAACGTTTCAGATATCCCGGGCCGAAGCCGCAGACCAAGGAAGCTGCAATTCTCATGCTGGCTGATTCAGTAGAAGCAGCTGCCAGAACATTGCCACAACATACCCACAGCAAGATCGAAGGCTTGGTTCAGCGTATAATCGAGCACAAACTCAAAGATGAAAATCAGCTCGACGAAAGTGACCTGACCTTGAAAGATATCGAAAAAATCGAGCAGACATTTGTCAGAACTCTGACTTCAATGTACCATGGCAGAGTAGATTATCCGGGCAAATTATCAAATCAGATAAAGGAAGCCACCGATGGAAGTCCTGATTAGTAATCGACAGGAGCAGTTCGCCATCGACCTTGATTTCATCAAGGCGGTTGCCGAAGAAATCATGAGGTTTGAGGCATCACCAGAAAATGCCGAACTTTCGCTGGTTTTTTGCGATGACGATTTTATTCAGAAGCTGAACAGAGACTACCGTGGCAAGAACCAGCCGACCGATGTGCTGTCTTTTCCGATGGATGAAGAACAGTTCGAATCTGAAATTAGAATGCTCGGGGACATAGTTATCAGCACCGAAACGGCAGCCCGCCAGGCTGAAAGCCTCAAGCACCCGGTGCTTCTTGAGCTGGTTTTTCTTTTGATTCACGGGCTGTTGCACCTGCATGGTTACGAACATTCTGGCAAAGTAACGCGAAAAAGAATGCGTGAACGCGAAGTAACAATCTTCAGGCATTTGTGTGAGAAGAAGATGTTGAGCTGCATCGAAGGCGAAGAACCTGCTCCGATAATCAAAAGAGCCATAGCTGTCGATTAAAGGCATAACATGATCAGAGAAGGATGTTTTAGTTAGAGATATGGATGATACGATAACGGGTATTTTGTTTGTAGTCTGTCTGATGCTTTCAGCTTTTTTCTCGTCAGCCGAGACTGCTTTTTTTGCTCTTTCGCCACTTCGCCTCAAAAAACTTGAGGACGAAGGAGATGCTCGTGCTGCCGAAATACTCAAGGTGTTGGCAGACAAGCAGAAAATGCTGATTACGCTGCTTATGGGCAACACCCTGGTTAATGTCGCTTCGACAGCCATCGCGACAAGCTTTTTTATCGACTATCTTCCGAAATCACGACTTACAGAATTGATAGGTGTTGGCCCGACAGTGAGTGTTGCGGTTTCTTCGGTAATCATGACTGTTGTTCTTCTGGTGTTCGGTGAAATTACGCCCAAGACTGTGGCGATTTTTGGCGCCTACGGTTATTCAAGGGTTGTTGTTAAGCCGTTACGCCTGTTCATGTTTGTTCTGTCGCCATTTTCATCGATGACGGTATGGTTTATCAGCAAATTTTTTCCGCGTTATGCCGACTGGAACAGTCACCTGGGGTCTTCTACCTCAATGGAAGAAATCGACAGTTATTTTACGCTCGGTGAAGAAGTGGGTATCATCGAACGCGACGAAAAGGAAATGATCAGCTCGGTATTCGAGTTTGGCGACACTCTGGTGCGTGAAGTCATGGTGCCGCGCCCCGATATTATAGCGATGCCGATCAGTATCGGGCTTGAAGATCTGCTCAAATTCATTCGCGAAGATGGTCATTCGCGGTTTCCCGTGTATGATGGCAACATTGATAAAGTTGTCGGGATTCTCTACGTTAAGGATATCCTGATCAAACTCACCGAGATCCAGGTGAATTATGATCTATTCAAGCTTTTGCGCCCACCATTTTTTGTGCCTGAAACCAAGAAGCTCAACGATCTGCTAAGCGAATTTCAGAAGCGCAAACAGCATCTTGCCATGGTTGTCGATGAATACGGTGGCATATCAGGACTGGTAACCATTGAAGATCTTCTCGAAGAAATTGTCGGCGAGATTGTTGATGAGTATGATCTTGAAGAACAGGCGCCGATGAACCGCATTGACGAACACGTGTATAGTATTGATGCGCGCTATAGCATCAGCGACCTTGAAGCTGAGCTTAACTGTGAGCTTGAATACGAAGACTCAGAAACGGTCGGCGGTTTTGTACTCGAAAAAATGGGCCGTATACCGCAGCGCGGCGAGTCGTTTGTCGAGCCGCAAGGCGTTTTTCAGGTCACAGAAATAAAAGGTAATCGTATCCTTCGTGTTAAATTCACGATGAACCCACAGCTTCCCGAAGTAACACCGGCTGACTGACTTTTTTCGCCAGGCATGGAGAACCCGTTTTGATTGGGATTTTATTTTATCTGGCTTTGACGCTGGTTTTTCTTGCACTTAACGCCATTTTTAATGGCGCAGAAACCGGTCTGGTTTCTCTTGATATTGATTATCTGCGTTTCAAGTCACGTGAGCTTGGCGAAAAGTCTAACGAACGCCGCCTTCTTAAACTTGCACAATCACCAGAACACTTTTTGGCTCTTACCCTTATTGGCATTAACAGTTGTCTGGTCATTGCCACGTCACTGGCTACTGCTCTGATGCAGAGTCTGGCGCCGGCGTTTCTTGAAATCGGAACCTTTCTTATCTCGGTTTTCATATTCATGTTCTGTGAGTTTCTGCCTAAGATGGTTTTTAACAGCTCTCCGCTGGACTATTGTCTCAAGTATCTAAATCTTTTGCGTGTTGCCGAAGTCCTTTTTAAATTGCCGATTAAGGCGATTTCGTGGCTGACCCGCCATATTATGAGGCTGTTCCGAGTTTCGCGAGATCAGTCGAACGGACTTTCTCGTGAAGAACTGCTGATTCTGCTCAGCCATGGTGCGTCTGCCGGTACTATCGGGCATCATTCGAATCGTATGGCAAAGGGAATTATCGGTCTGCGCGAAAAATTTGCGCGTGAGGTTATGATTCCTCGCCAGGAGATGCTGGCAATCGATAGCGCCACTCCGCTCGAAAAAGCAAGAACAATGGTTATCAGGTCAGGCTTTTCTCGTGTTCCAGTTTTTAAAGAGCATATAGACAAAATCATCGGCGTGCTTTACTTTAAAGACCTCTTTCTTAAAGAGGGCGAAATACAGAGTGTTGAAGAGATAATCTCTCCGCCTTTGTTCGTTCCTGAGACCAAGCTGGCCTCTGAATTGTTCAAGGAAATGCGTCGCCAGAACTTTCAGCTGGCTGTTGTACTCGATGAATTTGCCTCGGTCAGCGGTATCATTACCTTTGAAGATCTGGTCGAACAGGTGGTCGGAGAAATTCACGACGAATTTGATAAGCCGCGAACGGAATTGAAGTATAATGATGACGGTACTGTTACCGTTAAGGGCGATATGCATATCGACCGCCTCAATGATGTCACCGGACTGAACCTGAACCCGATCTGTGGGGTGACAACAATGAACGGGTTGATTGTAGCTGTGCTTGGTAGGGTTCCTGAAGCCGGCGAAAGCTTTTTGATCGATGGAGTAAAAATGCGAGTAATCGAGAGCAGTCAGCGCAAGATAGAGTGGCTGCGGATTAGTGAGTTGCAAAGTTAAATTATGAAATTGCCGATAGAGCACGAAAGACTTAACCGAACCCTGGCTGATGCCGGCGAAAAGATAAATCAGGTATTTCTGCTTTTACGTAAATATCTGCTTACTGGCGTTCTTGTGCTGGTTCCGCTCATGGTAACTCTTTACATCATGTTTGCGGTCTTTCAGCTTACTGACGGTCTGCTGGGTGTGGCGGTAAGTCGCGCAATTGGCTATAGAATCCCAGGCGTCGGGCTGATTATAACAGCGCTGATCTGTGTGAGCGTAGGTATGATCGCGCAGAACTACTTTGGCCGACGGATTATCAATGGCATTGAAGGCTCTCTTGATCGTATTCCGGTGGTGCGATCACTTTATAATGGTATTAAACAGGTGGCCGACGTGGTTATTCAAAAGAATCACGGTGAATTCAAGCGCGTTGTCATGCTTGAATACCCAAAAGAAAACTGCTGGGTTATCGGCTTTGTCACAGCGGATTTTGTTGTTCAGACCAGAGAGAAATTTCTCGACGATCTCGATATGGTCACGGTTTTTGTGCCGACAACACCTAACCCGACCTCGGGTTTTCTTCTGATTCTTGAAAAGTCTAAAATCATCGATACTCAGATGGATATCGAAGATGCCATGAAGATCGTTATTTCCGGCGGTCTGGTGCAGCCGGCCAGAAGTGTCGAAGCGGTCAGTGAAGAGGCCGTCAAAGAATTTGTCATTCCACATTAATTGCGTGAGGTATAGCATGAACAGGTTTGCTATTGTGTTTTCGGTTCTGCTGCTCTTAATCACTCCGATAAGCTCATCTGCTGAGTCTGGAAGCCTCGAAGAAATCAGACAATATTTTGAGCTGCGCGATACTGTCAGCCTGATCAATCTTGAAATGAAACGCGCGATGGCGCCGGATTCAAAGTCTCCATTGCTTATTCAGAGCGGAGCCGAGCATGATCTTGCTGATGTGATAAATTTTCTTGAAGGGCGGATTGCTCAGTTTGCTGGAATTGATACGCCTCTTAAATATCATTACATCAAGAAACTTAATGCTCTGCTCAAGGAAACCAGGCAGTTGCAGGCTGCGCTGGTCGTAAAAATGCGAGCCAGCGCTCTTTCGGCTATGCCCGGCAGCACTCTCGCAAAAGAACCACCGGCAACCCCTGGTGGAGAGCTGAAGACCCACCCGCGACCTTACTTTCATCCTATTGATCTGCGGACATTGTTAAGCCCGGGTCTGCAGAATGCAAAGACGTTGCAGTTTAACAATGCGAGCGCTTCTATTGAACCTGTAACTACAAAAATACCTGAGTCAAAACCTGGCGTGAAGTCAGTTTCACAGCCAGTTTCGTCGCCAGTTCCGCGGCTCATTGCTCCGTCATCACCATTTCCTGCCAACATGCCGCAGAAAACTCCAATACTCGTCAAACCGGTTCAAATTATGGCGCCGCCAGCCGAAACGAAGATCGTAAAGTCAGCTGAAAAGCCGACTTCATCGGTTAACGAACTTGCGATAAGACCGCCTGCGCCTGCTTCAGTGAGTGCAGAAATTGCCAGCCAGCCCGAAGCGGTCAAAAAGCCGGCCAGAGAAGTTGTTGCGGTTAGCCGGCCATCGCCAGCTTCTGTAAAAGTTGTAGAGCCGGCTCCGATAATTGACTCGGCACCGGCGGTTGAGCCCGTTGCGGCGTCAGTAGCGACGTCTTTGCCAGTTCAGGTTGTTGAACCATTGCCGGTTGCGGTGCCAGTCGTGATTGCTTCGCCTGCTCAGGCTGTTACGCCATTGCCGGTTGTGGCACCGATAACCGTTGCTGCGACGCCGACCAGTGTTGTGATTGACTCTGTCGACGTTGCATCGGCCGGATCTGTCATGCGCCCGCTTGCCGTTATGATCGAAAATCACAACCAGTCGCGGCCTCAATCTGGCCTTGATCAGGCAGACCTGGTTTATGAAATGCCCGTTGAAGGTGGCATCACCAGGTTCATGGCTGTTTACACCCGTCTGCCAGGAATTCTTGGTCCGGTAAGAAGCTGTCGTGAATATTTTGTTGACCGGGCTCTCGAAGTGGATGCTCTTTATGTTCATTGTGGCAGCAGCCCTTCTGGTTATGCCTACCTCTCTAAGAGTGGTATAAATTCAGTTGACGAGATTAAACATTCGCCACCGTTTTTCAGAGACAGCAGTCGTAAAGCGCCTCATAACCTTTATGGTAAGGGCCAGGGCATTCTTAACTACATGTCTGATAAGGTTAAAATGCATTTGCCGGCCGCTCCTAAGCTTATGAACTACGGAATTTCGCCAGTTGATGCTGGCGAGGCCGGTGAATCAGTTCGCATAAAGTATCACGGCAATTACACGCTTGAGTTTAAATTTGAGAACGGCGCTTATCAGCGTTATATGAATAATGTGTTGCATATCGACCGCGAAACACAGTTGCCTTTGCGCGCCTCTGCCGTGGTGGTGCAGGTTGCGACTATGCAGGTGATAGACAAGGCTGGTCGCCAGGAAATGAGTTTTATCGGCAGCGGCAAAGCCTGGATTCTTGAGAACGGCCGAATGACGAAAGTAACATGGCTTAAGAAGAAGCCGCGCGAACTGACCAGTTATAAAGACGCAGCCGGGCGTGACTACCTTTTCCCAAAAGGTCTCCCGGTATGGGTTCAGGTCGTTTCTCCGGCTCACAAGCTTGTTTTTAATGGCGTTGAAGACATAACTCCGCTGGCCGGCAAGGAAGGTGGCGAACCGGCCAGCGCATCAGCAGAAATTGGAAAGCAGGGATAATATGACAAAATTTGGCGCAATAGGCGTCTTTGGCCGTGCCAACGCCGGCAAATCGACTCTGGTAAACGCTCTTGTCGGTGAGCGTGTCTCGATAGTTTCAAAGCGGCCTCAGACAACCCGCAAGAGAATACTTGGTATTCTCACGGTCGATGAGTGCCAGCTGGTTTTTTGTGATACTCCGGGTCTACATGCGGTTAAGAACAAGCTCGATGCTTTTATGCATGACGAGATCTTGTCGACGGTCAAAGGCTTGCAGGCCGGTTTGTATCTGGTTGATCTGTCTGAGCCGAAACCGGAAGAAGACCAGAACTATCTTGCACAGCTCAGCCCAGAGAGCGGTATGCCGCTCTTTCTGGTATTAAACAAGTCTGACCTGATCGAAGCAGATACAATCCCGAAGATTCAGGAGCAGTATGCAAGCTTTTATAAGTTTGACCAGGTTTTTGTAACCGCAGCGGCAAAGGGGCAGGGGCATGCCGAAGTTCTGGCTGCTCTCAAGCAGGTATTGCCCGAAGGGCCTTATGCTTATGACGCCGATGATTACACTAGTCTCTCTGAACGTGAGATTGTCGAAGAAACAGTTCGAGAAGCTGCTCTGCAGCAGTTTTACCAGGAAGTGCCGCATTCAATAGCTGTTCAGGTTGAGGAGTTCAAAGAGCGCAGCAACGGTAAAACATTTGTTGAGGCAACTATCTACGTTGAAAAAGAGAGCCACAAGAAAATAATTGTCGGCAAAGGTGGCGATGGAATCAAGAATCTTGGGCAGATTGCGCGGCAAAGGTTGAATGACCTTCTCGGACGTGATATTTTTTTACAGTTGTGGATAAAAGTTCGAGCGAACTGGCGTCGTGACGAACAGTGGATTGAGAGACTGGGTTATCGTAAAAGCACTTAACAGGGCAAGTGTAGCCTGCTCAGATAAAGGAATACAGGATGAATTCTATTTTGATGATTGTGATTGCGGTTGTGATCCTGCTTCTGGTCTTTGTCATGTTTTCTCTTGACGACCAGGAAGAGGAAACCGGATTCTTGAGCGATGATAAAGACGATAATGGCAATACCAGCTTGGCTGCGGACGTTTCAGAAAAGCGCGCAATCGCACCGGGCGATGATGCTGTGCCCGAGAAACCTGTCGCTGAGGTTCGGCCTGAGCCAGTTAAGGTGGTAGAAAAAGCTCCAGTTCGCCAGATTCCCCGCCAGGACATTGCAGAGAAAGTGTCTCTGCTCGAAGTCGGCGGCGAAGAAGACATGCGCTTGCGCATCATGCTTGATCAGCGTCTGGCTGCCCCGGCCGATGCCGAAGAAAAAGAAGCTGTTGTGGCAGCTGTTCAGATCAGGTTTCCTGAAGAAGTGCTTGCCGACAAAGACAGCTTTTTAAAGCTTATTCGCCGTGCCGAAGCAGTTTTTGACAAGCAGTTTTCTTTTGATTTTTCATGCTTTGCCGGTTCGCAGATGGACAGGCTCTGGGTTTTTGGTCGTGACGAAGGCCGCGATGACGCCCTTTTTGAAGCTATGGTTGTCGCTTTTGAAGTTATATCGCGGTTCAAGCACACTCTCGAAACCGACTCAATTTTGCGCGAAAGTCGAGCACGTGTTGCTGTCGGGCTCGCCATGGGCCGACTGATTAAGGTTGGCCGCGGCATGGTTTCAGAGCCGACATGGGTTGGCAAGCCTGCATACCTGGCTGAAACTCTTGCTGAGGCTGCCGGTGACTTTTCTATCTACGTAAATGAAGACATTCACAAGGTAGCTCTGTCTCTTTTCGACTTTCGCGAATGGAAGCCGGTTAAGCTGCGTTCACCGCTGCCGCCAATTCCTATCTATGAACTTGTCGGCTGGAACAAGCCCGAAGAAATCGCTTCGTTCACCGCTCATAAAGACGCACATGCCCGCCGCGCCGTAGCGGTTGCCTACCGCTACCTTGAGCTTGATTCTAAAATGCAGCCTCTGGTAGAGCTGATTGGCGATGCCGATGAAAAAGTCGCTCTTGAGGCCCTTGAAACCATCAAAGTGATTGGTAATGAACATGCCCTCGGCTTGCTCAAGCGCATTTTTCCGGAAACCCAGGATCCGATATTCCGCAGCGCCATTATTGACGCTTTTGCCAGCATCGGTCGCAACGAAGTTATCCCGGTAATCCTTGGCTCAACCAAAGAAGCGAGCTGGAAAGTCCGCCTGGCAGCGG
>MFYY01000264.1:8554-9199 GCA_001787855.1 Candidatus Riflebacteria bacterium GWC2_50_8
AACTTTCCGGTGCCGAATCGCTCAAGCATCTCGAACATTTGCTTGCTGATCCTGATGGGGCGGTTAAAGCCTGTGTAAACGGTGCTTTTTATCGCGCCACCGGCAAAAAGGAGTATATTGATGTTCTGGCAGAGTTGAGTACTGATCTTTCAAAGAGAACCCGAAAAGCTGCTGTGGACGAATTGCTTGATGTTGAATCTGATGCTACCCTGAAAACCGTAATTGCATCTTTCAGTGAGCAGGAGATGGAACTGCAGAAGCATATTCTGCGTCGTCTCGAGTTCAGCAAAAGCAAGATACTCTATCAATGCTTTCTCTCGATCTTTAAAAATTCCGGCGAGAAAATCAGGCCTTTTATTGTTGAGGCTGTCCGCCGTGCTGGATTGGTGAATTAAATGGCTATAGATATACTGGTTGTCGATGATGAGGAAATGATCCGCTGGACCCTGAAAGAAGCTCTTGAGAGCGAGGGTTACAATGTGCGGGCTTTTGAGAATGGTCGTGATTTTTTAAATTATTTCAATGCGCATGGCTGTGACATTATTCTGCTCGATGTGCGTCTGCCTGACAGCAACGGCCTGGATCTGCTGCTTGAGGTTACTCGCGTTGATCCAGACGCAATCGTTGTCATCATGACCGCTTACG
>MFYY01000264.1:9364-10095 GCA_001787855.1 Candidatus Riflebacteria bacterium GWC2_50_8
TAAGCCAATAGCCGGGAAAAACCCTTGAGCACGTCATCGCCAGCAGCATGGCCGTGCGTATCGTTGATGCGCTTGAAAAAATCAATGTCCAATAAAACGACCGAAAACTGGTGTGCATATCGCCTGGCGCACAGGAATTCCTGTTGCAGACGCTCCTCGGCCAAGCGGCGGTTGGCGAGCCCCGTCAGATCGTCGGTGCGCGCCAACTCCGCCATCTCGTCATAGAGCCGGGCGTTGTCGAGCGCTTTGGCGGAGAGACGGACATACGTGTTGAGCAATTCGCATTGCTCGGGTGGAAAGGCGTCGCGATTCCTGCTGTAAAGGAGCATGACACCCAGCCGGATATCGTTGAAAACGATCGGCAAGCATATCGAAGCGCGAACGCCTCTTCCCTGCATGAGTGACCCCAATGCGAGAAAAGGAGCAGTCAGGGGATCGCGATGATCCCGCATCGCCGCGCCATTTACATCCATACAAAAGTTACTCAGGTCCTGCGTGATCCGGCTCACAAAATCCTCGGGCAAGCCCTCGAATACCCAATGCTTGAAACCACCGCTTCGTTGATCGTAGAAAGCAATACCACCCGCTTCGGCATTCGCCATGCGAAGCCCACCGAGCAGAATGCATTGCATGGTCTTCTCGATGTCGATGGCCAAGGAAATATCCGCCGCGGCCTGGTTGAGGCTCGCCTGGCGCGACAACTTCTCGTGGTTGGCGATCAACGTATTCAC
>MFYY01000265.1:0-1069 GCA_001787855.1 Candidatus Riflebacteria bacterium GWC2_50_8
TAGTATGAATGAATATCAGTCCTGGGGAAGATATCCTAAAGCTTTTAAGCAAAAGGTTAAGCAGGTGTATTGGCCGGAGGAGGCGAGGAATCTGTTGCAGCACGAAGGAGTTTTTTTACCGCGCGGGGCTGGGCGCAGCCAGGGAGATGTATGTCTTAATGACCAGGGAACTTTGTTGGATGTACAAATGCTCAATCGTTTCGTGGACTGGAATGTGTTGGCAGGGACAGTAACTTGTGAAGCTGGTGTTACGCTGGCGGACATATTGAAGCTAGCATTGCCCGACGGATGGTTTTTACCAGTCACACCGGGAACTAAGCATGTAACGGTGGGCGGTGCTATTGCTAATGATGTGCACGGGAAGAACCATCATTGGGCTGGAACATTCGGATGTCACGTTCCGCGATTGGGATTATTACGCTCAACGGGCGAAGAATTAATTTGTTCACAGGAAGAAAACACAGAGTTATACCAGGCGACGATTGGCGGACTGGGATTAACGGGGGTGATATTATGGGCAGATATTAAGTTGGTAAAGGTAGTCAGTCCCCTGATTGATGAGGAGGTTATTAAGATGAATAGCATAGATGATTTTTTCATTTTGGCAGAGGAGTCAGATAAGAACTTCGACTACACGGTGGCCTGGCTGGATTGCCAAGCGCAGGGGAAAAAATTGGGACGTGGATTGTTTCTGCGAGGAAACCACTCGGTAAAGCCGGTGGATTTATCGGAGTGGCATAGCTGGTACCGGGCTAAAGCCCAGTGGCCGTTAGCTGGTCCACCAGGCCTGATGAACAAATGGAGCGTGCGCGCTTTTAATGAAGTGTTCTATCGGAAAAGTATGGGCGATAAAGTTAGCCGTTGTGTACATTTCAACAAATTCTTTTATCCGCTAGATGTGGTGAATAATTGGAATCTGGTTTATGGCCGATCAGGATTTTTACAATATCAGGTAGTGATAGCACGAGATCGGTGCGAAGCAGCCATTAAAGAAATTCTAACTAAAGTGGCGCAATCCGGCAGAGCATCGTTTTTATCAACACTGAAATATTTTGGCGATATTAAATCG
>MFYY01000265.1:1077-7397 GCA_001787855.1 Candidatus Riflebacteria bacterium GWC2_50_8
GATTAAGGGAAAGGCCAAGACTGACGACAGCTGTTGTTGACAGAAATGCCGTGAAAAAATTCGGGTTCGAAAGGGTGCCAACCATCAGATATTTGGAAGACCAGCTGATGACATCATAACCAGCCGCCTGAAAGAGACTGTATACCGCCATAAAAAAACCGCTGAGAACAATCATCGCCGCTACGTTAAGGTTGTCGGCCTGATGCCGGCATAATCGAAGAAAACCGGCAAGAACCATCAGACTCAGCCATGTCATGGCGGTTCGCAGACTGATAATGTAGTTGGACCACATCGTGGCAGCTGTTATTGCGGCAAAAAGCAGCAAAAAAGCTCTGGCGAAAGGGATCTGATTCTGTCGGGGTCTGAAGAACAGATAAATCACCGAGAGAAGGCAGATTGCAACTGCTGTGGCAGCGTAAACAACCCAGCCATGAAACAGGAAGGGATCTTCAGACTCTGGGGTAATAATCCAGGGAAGAGCAGCCAGTATTGCAGAGATTATAATTCCGCTTATCCGAAGCAGGTTGTTCAGTGACGCTGGCAGCATGGTTAATCTGAGTAGAGAAGCATAAGTGGAATCTCAAGGCGATCGCCGAACTTGAGTTTGAGGCTCTCAATGCTTCCGGCATTGAGTTCGAGTGCATATTGTGCTGGTTGCTCAGAAACATAGCTCGGCAGATTGTTCTCTGGCAAGCCGTAACCGGGCTGCATGTCCTTGATCCAGCCGTTAACCTCAAGGTTTTCCGTAAAAAAAACGAGATCAAGCGGAATTTGTGTGTTTTTCATCCAGAATGACATGATTTGCGGCGTCTCATATACAAACAGCATGCCCGAGTTATCCGGCATGCTCTCAACAAACATCAGGCCCCTGGCTTTCTCTTCATAGGTTCTTGCCAATGAGATATTCAGCTTATGCCCGGCCAGGGTTACTTCTGTGGCTGACAGTGACTGTGGCGAGGCAGTGGGTGAGTCTGCCTGAGCAGCACTCCGGCAGGCGGTGAGCAGGCCAGTGATCAAAAGCAGAACGGCTATACCTGTTGTACAGAATGAGCCGATTATGGGGGTAATTCGCTTCACTGTAATCCGAGTTTATTGTTCAGTTTGTCGAGGGCTCGCTCGATTTCCTCAGAAGTATCAAGATTCAGAATAGGTTCGATCAGTTTTTCTACTTCAGAGATAGACACGTTACGGATAATCTGCTTGACCGCAGGGATTAAAATTGAATTCATCGAGAGTTCTCTCAGCCCGAGTCCTAGAAGAAGAACTGTATAACGCACATCACCCGCAATTTCGCCGCACAGGCTGACTTTTATGTTGTGCTGGCGTGCTACGGTGACAACATGCTTTATCAGCTGAATTACAGCTGGATTCGCCGGTTGGTAGAGATGCGATACCTTTGAGTTGGTCCGGTCAACTGCGAGAGTATATTGAACCAGGTCATTGCTGCCAATTGCAAAAAAATCGACTTCTTTGGCAAATTTTTCTGCCAGCAATGCTACTGAAGGGATTTCGACCATGATACCGACTTTTATGTTTTCAGGGCTGGGTTGGCCCGATTTGATAAGATCTTCATGTGTCTTGTTGAGCAGCTTCTTGATTTTGCGAAGCTCCTCAATATTTGAAATCATTGGAAAGAGTATTCCCATTTGCCCGGAACTGGCATGCGCAGCTGCTCGCAGAATTGCCCGCAATTGAGTGCTGAAAACTTCTTCGCAGTCAAGGGCCATGCGAACTGCTCGCCAGCCAAGTTCAGGGTTGCGTTCAAGCGTGTTGCCCATCAGGTGCGAAATCTTGTCGCCCCCGATATCGATGGTTCTGATGGTCAGGCTCGAACCGTTCACCTTGCCAAGAACCTCAGAGTATGCCTGAAAAAGTTCGTTTTCAGTAGGGAATGTCCGGCGCGTCAGATAGGCAAACTCGGTGCGATACAACCCAATTCCGTCAGCGTTATTGGCCTGAACGGCATCGAGATCACTTAATTTCCCAATATTGGCTTTGAGCGAAACTTGAATGTTGTCGGTAGAAATAGAAGGCTCCGACAGGCTGGCCAGCACTTTCTGCTGGCGCTGACGAAAGTTTTCGAGTTCGCAGGTATATTTCTGGCGCAGACCTTCGTCTGGATTGAGAATGAATTGCCCGGTGCTGGCGTCGATAATAGCATAGCAGCCGTTATGAACCTTCTGCATCAATTCCTTCACCTGAATGAGCGCTGGAATGCCGAGCGACCGGGCCAGTATTGATGCGTGCGAGGTCGGAGTGCCGGCCTCTATGACAATACCACGAATTCGGGAAGGACTGAAGCCGACGATCTCAGAAGGAGTGAGATCTTCTGCTGCTATTATCATTCCGTCTTCAAACAATCTGCTGGAAGAAGTCGTTGATTTGCGTTTCTGGCAATTTTTCAGAATTCGCTTGCCGACATCCATGATGTCGATTGCTTTGCCCTGAAACTGCGGGTCAGGAAGATTCCGGAAGAAATTGCTGTAATCTTTGATAACGCCGCCAACGACCGACTGTACATCATGCATCTGGTCTCTGATTCTTTTGGAGACCTCTTTTTGCAGGTCAGGGTCGTCAATCAGGGTGAGATGTGCCTGAAAAATATTGGATATCTCAAGACTGCTTTTTATTTGCGGCAGTTCCAGTAACTGGTTGATCTCGCTGCGTGAGATTTCTATGGCGTTTTTGAAGCGATCCAGTTCTGAGTCTATTTCGCTGGCAGAAATTGTACTGCTTTCAATGCTCTCAAGCTGAATATGCCTGAGACAATATACCTGGCCTAGTGCATAGCCCGGGGAAATAGCCAGCCCTTTTAACATGAAAAAACCTTGAAAACAAAGTTACAACATCTTATCATGAACTGGTACCCGCCGCAAGTTTTTTAGTTATACTTTGCCGATTCACAGCACGTTTCAAGCATTGGAGGTAGTATGCGAATTCTGGTATGTAACGACGATGGCATAAATGCACCCGGTCTTCTGGCTCTTGCTCACGAACTCTGCAGCTTTGGCCAGGTGACGATAGCGGCACCTGATGTTGAGCGCAGCGCCGCCAGCAATTCGCTAACCCTTGCACACCCTCTAAGGGTTCGCGAAGTTTCTTTCCCGGCGCCTGTGGAAAGGGCTTATGCGATTTCAGGTACCCCGGCTGACTGCGCCAAGATTGCGCTGTCAACTCTTCTGCCCGAAAAACCTGACCTCGTGGTTTCAGGAATCAACTGTGGCCCGAACATGTGTGTCGATATATTCTATTCTGGCACTGTCGCCGCTGCTTTTGAAGGAGCGTTTCGCGGAATCCTCTCGGTGTCAGTGTCTCTTGATACCTATTCGTCCCAAGATGACTTTTCGGTGGCGGCCTGCTGGGCGCTTCGCTGTATCAGGCTTCTGGTTGATAAAAAAGTTGAGCCGGCCAGGGTTTACAATGTCAATGTGCCCTGTATTGCCGAGACTGAAATCAAGGGTATAAAGGTAACCAGAACCGGAAAAATTGATTATCGCGAAGAATACGATCATCGTCGCGACCCCTACGGTCGGTCATATTACTGGATAAAAGGCAATCCTGAAATTGTTGACAACAGCCCAGAGTGTGATATCGTCGCTGTCAAGGCGGGATATGTGTCGTTGACACCTTTGCAGCCAGATATGACTGATTTTGTTACATATAATGCCCTTGGCGCAAAGCTTTCCAATAGTTGATTCGATGACAGCCGATACTTGCTGCGATAGGCTCGAAAATATTTTTCGTGGATCCCGGCATTTTGGTGGTCATAAAATCAGCTGGGTTGAGAAAACGGTATCAACTAATGACGACCTCAAGGCTGACTGGGAGAAGCCGCCGATAGCACAGCTGCTTAGAATAGCCGACTTTCAGACGGCCGGGCGTGGTCAGCTGGGGCGTAAGTGGCAAGCCAGCGCTGGGCAGTCTCTGCTTTTTTCTTTTTCGTTGCCAGACTTTCGCAATGAGTTTCCTCTGTCATTGTTAACCGGGCTGGCTCTCTACAAGGCTTTGAGCCGACTGGCCAGAGACTCTTCCGGGTTGTGGCTAAAGTGGCCGAATGATGTCTGGCTCGGTCAGCGCAAACTGGCTGGCATTCTTTGTGAAAGCAGTTTTTCTGGCGCAGTCACCCGCTGGGTTGTTGGGACAGGCGTTAATCTCTTTCCGCTCAATGATCCAGAGACGGTTTCGGCAAGCTTTTGCGAGATAGCTGACTCATGCTGCCGCCAGGATATTCTTTGCGAATTTTTTGCAATACTTGATGAATTGCTGCTCACCAACACCGGAGTTCTGGTAGAGCAATGGACCAAAGCCGCAGCGTTGCTCTGGCAGACCAGGTTTCTGTTTTGTTGCAGCGAGCAGCAAAAATTTTACGGGATTCCGCTGTGTCTTGAGCCATCTGGCGCACTTCTGGTGAAACCGGACGGTAACGAAAAGAGTCGCCGACTGTTGTCGGCGACTCTTAAACCTGTTTTCTAAGAAGGCTACTTTTTGGCGACCGGAGTCGACAGGCGATAGGTGAATGGCACTTTGCCGGCTCGACCGGAGATCTGGATGTATGAGTCTGGCGATGCATTTTTGAAGCTGTATGCAAATGCTTCGCCCATGGTTCTAAGATTGCCACCGAACACTTCTGCGCCATCGGCCATTTGAATAGATACGCTGTCAAAATCGACCTGTTTGCCCAGCACTATGTTGAAGATTATTTCACTTTCTGCTGGCAGGGTTGTTGATTTCTGGTTAGGATCTTCGGCGAAGTCGAAAGACTGGTAAATTTTATGTGCCTCTGATCTCAGGCCAACTGACATGATGAAATTATCTTCTTCGGCCTCTTCTTCTGGAATGTCACCTGTCTGCGCGTTGGCAGCACCAGAGCTTGAAGAGCCGCTACCTTTGGTCGAAGACGAAGAAGAAACGCCCTGGGCCGAGGCATACTGGGCATCCTGATATCTATCGTCTTCAGAAGTAGCATTTGCGCTATCTCCGTTCCCGTAGACAGAATCTGATGAGCCGGCATCGGTATATGATGAATCTCCATCTGAGGCGCCATCAGAGCCGGCGTTTCGACGAGGATCGCTTTCTGAGCCGGTTCTGTCGGCATTTCTGTCTCCGGCAGAGCCGTAGCTGTTGCCGGTTTCATCTGAAGAGCCAGCCTCAGAACCGCCGCTGCCTGAACTATTGCCATTGTAAGAAGCGGTATCGCCAGCGTTTTCTGTCGTGTTTGCGGCGTTGCTGTCATCACCCTGTACGCCGTTCTCACCTGTCGCGCTGTTTGAACCATCCTGGGCTTGCCCTGATGTTCCCTGGCCAGCATAGGAAGAGCTTCCGTCGGCAGAACTTCCGTTCGCAGTGCTGCCAGATGAATATCCGTCTGCTGTGTTGCCAGACTGCGCAGAAGCGTAGTCAGAGCTGCCGTTTGCGGAGTCTCCTGAACTGCCTGCAGCAGATGCGCCAGATGAGCTGGATGAAGCTCCTGGTGCCGATGCGCCAGATGATCCGGCATTTTCTGAGCCGGTAGTTGATGATTCAGAACCTGGTTCAGAATAGAGGTCTGACAAATCGACCTGCTGGGACTGGCTCTGACCAGAATGCTTAAAGTTGCCGGCGCTTCCAGAGGAAGATGTCGAGCTCATCGACGATGAAGACGAACCATCGCTGCTTTTTGTGCCACGCTGGTTGTCAATGGTGCGGCTTTCAAAATCAACCTTGGTTACCGGAATTTTTACCTGCATCAATTTTTTCTGAGGATTACCCGGTTTTTCTTTGTCGGTTACATAAACATTGGCAGAGTAGTTGCCATCAGAAGGTACCCTGAACATATGGCGATAATTGCCCATTTTTGAAGCTGCAACCGGGGATCTTTCGCCCTCTTCGTCGACGATAACCAGTGTTACGTCTTCGGGGTCAACATCTTCTGATACTTCAACGGCAATTTTGACGCGTGTATCTTCGGGGATTTTGAATTTTTCAAGGTCGTAGCTGGAAGAGTCATCCTTGTCAGTATTGCTGCTGAAAACTTCTTCACTGAAATCTGTCGGATGCTGAATGACGAGTCTGACTGCCGGCGGTGGCAGATTGGCCGGTGCCGGGTCTACGCCAGGGCTTGCCGATGTGCCCGAGCAGTCTTCTCCTGGTTTGCAGGTTGGCGAAGAGCCCTCTTTTGCCGGGTTTGCATTTGATGAAGAACTTGAAGATCCCGGTTCGGCGGGGCTGCTTGTGCTTTTCCCCGGAGTCGAAGAAGTCTGAGTTCCGGGTACTTTGGCAACCTGTGTCGGGGCCGGGTTGTCTGGAGAATCAGCTGGTGTACTGGTTGTTGGCGTGGTTGC
>MFYY01000265.1:7422-10024 GCA_001787855.1 Candidatus Riflebacteria bacterium GWC2_50_8
GCAACGACAGTCTTTTTGTCATCGCTGCCCTGGTTCGCTTTGGGTTCTTCTTTGGGAGTAGCCGCCGGTTTGTCTTTTTTCTTGCCGGTGTTAAAATCTGCTTCATTATAAGAATCTGACAATACATATTTTCCACCGACATACTTAACACTCCACTGATATCCGGCGCCACCGCCGGCAAAACCAGTTGAGTTCGGGCCGGCAGTGCTGACCATAGTTTCCTTGAGTTTGTTTACGCTTGAGTTGACAGCGTTTTCCATGCTGTTGGCTGCATCAGTGTCTGAACTTTTCTGGCCATCGCTGCGCGAGGTAATCTTTGTGATGTCAGGATTTGAATTGTCAGAACCAAGGTCTTTCTGCTGATCTTCCCAGTCTTCCTGGATGTTTTTCATGTGCTCATCCATTTTTTGCTTGTATTCCTGGGCTCGTTTTTGCGCTGCTGATTCCGCCGCCTCAAAAGATCCAAATTCAATATCAGCGGCAGTAACCTGATTGACCGCTGGAAAAGCCAGCATAAAAAGTAAAAAAACCAATGACAGATTTTTCATAATGTACTCCCTTGATGACACTCTGCTCATACCAGCTCTATGTACTAATCATAGTCTATAACTGCGAAAAATGATACCCCCTACCAACAGGCGCCTGCAAGAACTTTGTCTGTTTTCAAATCCCTGTAAAAAAGCAATCAGTGCAATTGTGTTGATCAATTATTTTTTTTACTATAGATTATACGTGAAATAGAGCAGTTTTGTTTCGGTGTTTTATGACTGCCATCTTCCGGGCGTATGATTGGAGACTGAAAAATGTCACAAGATTCAAAGCTTATTTCGTGTAGAGTGTGCGGTCTGATAATGGTCAAGCTGGCACGAGACGTTTGTCCTAAATGTTTTCAGGAAGAGGAACTTTTGTTTCAAAAGGTGAAAAACTTTTTGAAAGCCAATCCAGGAGCCACATTGGAGGAAGTTGCCAAGCATGCCGCTTGTGATATTGAGCACATTGAAGCTCTGATTCGTTCTGGCCGCCTTGAAAGAGCCGGAGTTAAACGTGTAGCGCACCCATGTCAGCTTTGCCAGGCGATAATTTATGATGGCGTTGTCTGTCAGGACTGTAAAAAAACGCTTAAAGAGCAGGTTAAAATGCTCAAAGATATTCCCAAGCCAGAGCGGAAGTGACTTTGCTATGGCCCAGTATTCACCTGCTGGCCGTTTTCTTATTTACTTGCCGACGATTCTGGCGTTTCTTTTTTATCAGATGTACAGAATGTTGCATTGCCTCTGACTCTGTGCTAGACTTTTTTGGTTTAGAAACCTGACTGGGTGAAAATGGATTATGCGTGTTTTCTGTCAGGCAGGCTGCTTCAGAGAGGCGGCTTTGTGAAAATATGTTTGTTTAGAGGCTTATTGCCAGTGCTGGATCCGGACCCTGCCGGGTTGATGCGTTGTCGTTCGAGTATGGCTTGATACATTATTCTGTATTGATTTGAGGGAGATGGTATGAATCTAGAAAGCAATGGGGAGATCAGTAACGAATTCTTCAAGAAATTGAATCAGCAGATTGTTCAGAAAGACAATCTGATCAAGTTGCTGCAGCTCCAGATCAGAAATCTCAAGACTCAGCTGGAGTCTGGTGGAGCCGGTGCTGAGGGTGCAGATGAACTTAAGAGAGCTCTGGAAGAGAAATCTGAAGAAGCCGACCGTTTGCTTTCGGAACTGAATTCTCAAAAAGAGCAGTTTGTCACCCTGGAACAACAGAAGAATGAACAGATAAAAACTCTTAGCCAGTTGCTCGAAGAACAACAGGCTTCAGGCGGAGCTTCAGTCGAAGTAATAGAAGATCCCAGGCTTATGGAGCTTGAAACGTTGGTGTCGAGCCTTCGCGAAGAGCTTGAGCATGAGAAACAGCTAAGGCAGCTTGCTGAATCAGCTCCCGGTTCAACAGATAGTGCTGAAGCAGACGCTTTAAAACAGGAAATTCAACATTTGCGAGCAGAGCTGGCCTCCGCATCAGGCAGCAGCGCTGAGATAGAAAGTCTTAAACAGGCTGTAGAAGTTGCCAGAACCGAACTTGAGCAGTCAAATGCCGCCATGCAGCAGATGTCAAGTCAGTTGCAGGTTCAGGGAACTGGCAGCGCCACCGGGATGTCTGATGAAGAAGCCGTCGGTTATCAGTCCAGAATTCAGGAACTCGAGCAGGATGTCTTGAATCTCAAAAATCTTCTTGCCGAAAAGGCTGAGATGTCCGGTGCTTCAGACGATTTAACTGTAGACCAGCTTGAGCTCGAACAACTGCGCGCAAAAGTAGCAGAACTCGAGTCTAGAAATGCTCAGCCCGGTATTGATATTGACGAAATAGAACGTCTTCGCCAGGACAGCTCAAGCCTGGCTGAAGCGAATGCAAAGCTTGCTAAACTTCAACAGGAAGCAGAGGCTTTTACCGAAACTGCCATGAAGGTCACTGTCCTAGAATCCGAATGCGGTCAGCTCACTGAAAAGGCTGCCGCGATCGAACTGGAGCGTGAAAAGCTTCTCGCCGAGATCGAAACTCTTAAGGCTGGCGTTGGCGCTGACTCCTCAGGAGAAGATGTTGGTGCCTACAAGCTTGA
>MFYY01000265.1:10042-10877 GCA_001787855.1 Candidatus Riflebacteria bacterium GWC2_50_8
TTGCTCGCCTGCGCGTTTCACTGGAATCACGACAGGATGAGAGCATGAATGATCCGATTGTTCGCGAAGAAGTTGAACAATTGACCCAGCAGGTTGCCGATCAGATGCTGTCAATTCAGAATTTTGAGGGCATTTTGAGCAAAACCCGAGAACAGCTTGAGGCCAAGACTCTTGAACTTGAAAATCTCAAGATAAGGGCAGCGGGCAACGGAGCTCCGAAAAACGAAAAGGCCATCTCTGTTAATGGTGACAGCGATATCGTATCAAGCTTTATCGACTTTTTTGATGGCCTCGATTCGGTTATCGCTAAAAACCCGGTGCCAGAACTGCAAATGTTGCATCAGAAGCTGCTGGATCGGCTGATTATACCGAACCAGATCAGTTATATGCCAGTTATTGCTGAAGAATTTGATCCTCAGAAACATTTTGCTACCGATTATTTCAGGTCTGACCGCTTCCCGGAAAAATGCATCGTGTTCGAAGTCGAGAAGGGCTATCTTAAGGGCGATTCCGTTATCAAGAAATCAAAAGTCTGGGTGGTGCAGAATCTTTTCGATTGCAACTCCTGCCATTCTACGCAGAGTAACCCCGATAGCCGGTTCTGTCATATGTGTGGCGCCAAGATTGCTGCTCCAAACGGTTTGCCAGTAGACAGTCTGCCTGAATTTGAGCCGACACCGATCACTTACCAGCGCTTTGCCGACAGCATGCTGCGGCATGGTAACACTGACAAGGCGCGAGAATATTTGATGGCCGGCCTTGATATTGATGGCAATTTCGCGCCGATCATGACAAGGCTTGCTGATATTCTGGCCCATGAATCAAAATTCGAAGA
>MFYY01000266.1:0-9249 GCA_001787855.1 Candidatus Riflebacteria bacterium GWC2_50_8
TCCTTTAGAACATTCTTGATGAGTTTCTCGCTGTCTGATTCGTCATAAATCGTGAATCCGTCGGCAAAACCGGCGTATTTATGCCACCGTCGCAGCAGCAGACAGCAGAATGAATGAAAAGTGGTAAGGGTGACCCGGTTGGCACCCGGCACCATATCCTGCACTCGTTCACGCATTTCGCGCGCGGCCTTGTTCGTAAAAGTTACTGCCAGTATTGCGTCAGGCTCGACCCTGCACTGCTCGATAAGATAAGCGATGCGCACGGTAAGCATTCGGGTTTTGCCTGAGCCGGCGCCAGCAACGACCAGAAGCGGCCCTTCGGTCGTTTTTACTGCTTCGAGTTGTGGTTCATTAAGCTGGTGAAGTGTTGCCGCAATTGGATTGAACACAGTCAGTCCCCGGTCAGCCGGCTAAGAGGCTGATAGCACATCACAACCCATTGCCCGGCAATAAAATTATGCAGATCGCGGACCTGCAGATTATACAGTGGCCCTTTATATTCTTCTACTTCAACCATGGCGACTGTGTCTTCGTCGATACTGCCATTACGACCGACAACTGGCACCAGCATGCCCGGTTTGATGTGCGAAGCCGGCAGGATATAGAAGGGAGCCTTGCGGGTCAGCTGTATCTTTTTAACGACATCGAGATTATCGAGATGTGAGAGCGTTTTGACAAAAAGTTCGGCTTCTTCGAGGTCGTCGCGAGTGATCTCAAGAAACCACAGGCCGTGTTTGCCCTGTTTGCGCTTGAACTGCTTATGCTCGGCACGGTTGCTTTCAGTTGCGCCAGAAATCTGTATTAAATGCGAAAAACGGTTGCCGCCGCCTTTCTCAGTGCCGCCGAAAATAACGAACTGAATGGAGTTGCTCGATGGATCTTTGCTGTTCGAAAGCCGCATGGTAATGTGCGGATGCTCGATAAACATGTTCCAGTCACGCAAAAGATCATGTGCCCGCGATGGCGTATCGATACTGTTAAACATCTCGCGTGTCATTTCTTCTGAAAATTCTGCATCGGGTTGTCGCGCTGAAAAGGGAATATCCGGCAGTCCATACTTGAACATGGTGTGTTTGAGCATGAAGTTTGACGCAGGCAGGTTGGCAGTTGTCTCGATGATCCAGATGCGGTCGATGATTTCCTGCTGGTTGAACAGGTCGTGCTTGAAACTGTTCATGGCAATCAGATCGCGCATCAGATCAGAAGACATGGCAATTCTGAAGCCAAGCGATGAACGCTCATGCAGATACAGGGTATATTGTCTTACCACCGGGTTAATGCGGCCGAAACAAAGCTGGTCGGGAGTGCAACGTAGAACCGCGCCCCGCCCGGTAACCAGTTTTAGCAGCGTCGCTCGCTGTTCATAATTTACGTAGACGTCACGAACCCTGGTTGTGCCAATCTCAGACCACCCGGAAGCGCCGGAAATGACCTGTTCTTCTCTGACTTCGGTTAAGCCGAGTATTGAGTTGCCGCATTGTATTTTTGCGTCAGCCGGCAGCATCTGTTGGCAGTGTTCCTTTCAGCTAGACAGTGTTTATAAGAGCTGTAATTCATCAGACCGTTTAGTTGCCTTTTTTATGAGGGCAACGAGCAGGGTACCTTTATAACACATTTGAGCTGAAAATTTCAGTTAACTGTCCACGAAAAAATACAAATTCGCTGATTCGCTGTAAATGATTGACTTTGCCGGGCTCTGCGATTATGCTTTGCCCATCTAATATTGGAGCCGGCAAGCCATGAGCGAATGCGAACAGACCCGAAAGTATCAAATTACCGCCATCTCGGATGCCCTGACCGACATAATTGCCGAGGTCAGTGACGAACTGCTCGCCAGGCTTGAATTACCCAAGGGCAACAGCATCGAACTCAATGCCGAGAATCTCGGCAAACTCGAAAAAATCATGGAGACGAACAAGGCTAAGATCGCCCCGGGTGGCTCGCCGACTAATGTCATTTATGGCGCCAGCAATCTTGGTCTGCGCTGTGCGTTTATTGGCTGTGTCGGCAGCGATGATTTCGGCTACGATTACATAAACAATCTGCGCGAAAACGACATTGATACCTATGTGTCGATCAAGCGCGGCAATTCCGGGTTGTGCTACACGCTGGTCAGTCCCGACGGGCAACGCACTTTTGGTCTTGATTTCGGCGTTGCGAAGCAGCTGTATGAATATGAAATACTGCACAGTCTGATCAAGGATTCCGATTTTCTGCATTTTTCAGCTTATGAGTTCAGAGGCGAAAATCCGATCAATTTTGCTACCCGCCATGCCTCAGAAATAGCTCGACGCGCCGGCACCCGTATTTCTTTCGATCTTGGCGACAGTTTTGTTATTCGCTCCTCACGCGAACAGATTGAAACTTTTTTGAGCGAGAGAATGGACGTGCTGTTTGCCAACGAAGATGAAGCGCGTGAGATAAACAGCGGCAGCAGCGATTATCGGCAGCTTTTGCGTTTTGCCAACATGGTAGTAGTGAAACTGGGTTCTGCCGGCGCGATTGCCTTTACTCCAGAAGGTGAGACAAAGGTCTCAGCCTATAAGGTTGATGACGTTAAAGACACTAACGGGGCTGGCGATAACTTTCAGGCCGGTTTTTTCTACGGGCTCTATAAAAAACTCAGCCTCGAAGATTGCCTTAAAATCGGTAATTTTCTCGCCGCTAACATCATCAGGCGCATTGGTGCTCAGTCACAGGTAAAGATCAGTGGTATAGAGTATATTATCTGAGAATCTTTCCGTAGATGTATGCGTCAAGATACTGTTCTCCGCATTTGAGATAGCTTTTTAAACAGCCTTCTCTCTTATAGCCGGCTTTTTCGACGACTCTGATGCTGGGTGCATTATCTACAACTATTATTGCCTGCAGGCGTTGTATTTCTGGCCGGAAAACCCGCGCGAACTGTTCAGCCTGAATGACTGCCTGCAGCGCGTAGCCTTTGCCGTGCAGTTCGCGGTCGATAAAATAGCCGATTTCGGCGTTATAGGATCTGCCATGTTCAGGTATGATCCCGACTGCACCGATTACTCTGCTTCCCAGCATCACTGTAAAGTTAAAGGTGGATTCCTTTTGCCACTCTGCACGACTGCGTCGCAGAAAGCGTTTTTCAGCCTCAATTGAAGCAACAGTCATTGCGAAAAACTCAAAATGACCTTCGTTGAGGATTTTGTAAAAAGCTGCCGCGTCCTTTATCATCTGCGGTCTGATGGTAACCATTCCGTTGATTTTCATATTTTCATTTTACCAGAATCAATAATGTTTGTAAAAAAAGCAGCCCCCGGAGACCGGGGGCTGCCTGATTAGAGAGATCAGCTGAACTTGATTTCAGAAATCTGCTTGTAAACGTTGTATCTGAGCTTGACGTCTTTCTGAGCCTGTTCAAGGAACGCTTTTGCTGCTTCAGGATTAGATTTCTTCAACATTCTGAAGCGGTTTTCCCCGTAAGTATACTCTTCGAGAGCGATTGAAGGCTCTTTTGAATCAAGGTTCAGCGGGTTCTTACCCTGGGTGATGTTGTCGGGGTTGAAGCGGAAGAGCGGCCAGTGACCTGAGTCAACGGCTTTCTTCTGTTCCATCAGGCCCTGAGACATGTCGATGCCGTGAGCGATGCAGTGACTGTAAGCAATGATCAGAGCCGGGCCGTCATAAGCTTCAGCTTCGAGCATTGTCTTGAGAGCATGCGCCGGGTTGGCACCAAGGCTGATTTTGCCAACGTAGATGTTGCCGTAGCTCATGGCGATCATGCCGAGGTCTTTCTTGGGCATTGGCTTGCCGCCGGCTGCGAACTTGGCAACAGCGCCGAGAGGAGTAGATTTACTCATCTGGCCACCGGTGTTCGAATAAACTTCGGTATCGAGAACCATGACTTTTACGTTCTTGCCGGAAGCAAGAACATGGTCGAGTCCGCCGTAACCGATGTCATACGCCCAGCCATCGCCACCGATGATCCATACTGAGCGCTTAATGAGATACTGGGCCATATTATGCAGTCTTGTGCAGATTTCATCCTTGCAGTCTTTAAGGACTTTTTTCAGCTCTTCAACATTAGCGCGCTGTGTGTCGATTTCCACCGGTGTCTTCTGAGGATTGGCGATAATCTTGTCAGCAACTGCCTTGAGAGCTGGTGAACATTTGCAACCGCAAGCTGCTGCCTTGTTGAGCAACTCGGCGGCTTCCTGCATCATCTTGTCTGAAGCAAGGCGCATACCCATGCCAAATTCAGCATTGTCTTCGAACAGACTGTTGGACCAGGCAGGGCCGCGACCATCGGCGCGGATCGTATACGGAGTGGTCGGCAGGTTGCCGCCGTAGATAGAAGAACAGCCGGTAGCGTTGGCGATCAGAAGGTGGTCGCCACAGATCTGGGTGATCAGCTTGATGTATGCGGTTTCGCCACATCCGGCGCAGGCGCCTGAGAATTCAAACAGTGGCTTAACATACTGGGTGCCCTTGATAGTGCTCAGGTTGATGAGTGAGTTGTCGGGGTCGGGGATCTTGTTGAGGAAGAAATCCCAGTTCTCGGCTTCATTTACGCGCATGGTTTCATCTTTGCTGACCAGGTTGATTGCTTTGGTTTCAAGCTTTTTGCCACTGGCATCTTTCTGAAAAGCCGGGCAGATGCTGATGCAGGCGCCGCAACCAGTGCAGTCTTCCGGAGCAACCTGAACGGTGAAGGCGAGATCTTCTTTGAAACCCTTGGCTTTACAGGTTTTGAAGGTCTTTGGTGCTTTTTCGGCCATCTTCGGGGCATAAACCTTGGTTCTGATAGCGGCGTGCGGGCAGACCAGAGAACACATGCCACACTGAATACAGGTTTCGATGTCCCATGCTGGCATTCTGATGCCAACGTTGCGCTTTTCATACTGGCTGGTGCCGGTCGGAAATGTGCCGTCGAGAGGCATCTGACCAACAGTGATATCGTCGCCCTTGCCGGCGAGGATTGGTTCGAGAACGTCTTTTACCAGCTTGGGAGCGGTCTTAAGAATCATGGCTGGCTTGATTTTGTCTTTGGAAGTTGCTGAAGCCGGGATCTTGACTTCGAAAAGATTTGCTACGGCCATGTCAATGGCTTTCCAGTTCATTTTGACGATTTCTTCGCCCTTTTTGCCATAGGTCTTCTTGGCAGCGTCCTTGAGGAATTTCATGTATTCTTCGCGGGGCAGGATCTTCGAGATCTCGAAGAAACAGGTCTGCATGAACAGGTTGATGCGGTTGCCGAGGCCCACTTCTTCAGCGAGTTTGATAGCGTTGATAACGTAGAATTTGGCTTTCTTGTCGATCAGGCGCTGCTGGGTTTCTTTCGGAAGTTTTGCCCAGATTTCGTCTTTGCTGTATTCGGTTTCGAGCAGGAAAGTGCCGCCGGTCTTGAGGTTCTTGAGCATGTCATACTTTTCGATGAAGCTGAAATTATGGCAGGCTACGAAATTGGCGTGCGATACGAGATACGGGCAGCGCAGGGGTTTTTCGCCAAATCTCAGGTGAGAAATGGTCATGCTGCCTGATTTCTTTGAGTCATAAACAAAATAGCCCTGGGCATTGTTCTTGGTATGATCGCCGATAACCTTGATGGCATCTTTGTTAGCGCCAACAGTGCCGTCGGAACCCAGGCCATAGAACATAGCTCCGAAAGTCTTCGGGTCACCAGTTTCAACTGATTCGCCGAGTTCAAGGTGGGTTTTGCAAACGTCGTCAACGATGCCCACGGTGAAATGGTTTTTCGGTTTGTCGCTCTTGAGATTGTCGAAAACAGCCAGAACCTGGTTCGGGGTGAAGTCTTTTGAACCGAGGCCGTAGCGGCCGCCGACGATTTTGGGCCAGTTGGTGAACGGGGCTTCTTTGTTTTCGAGAGCTTCGCCGATGCTGTTTCTGACATCGATATAGAGAGGTTCCCCAGCGCAACCGGGTTCTTTGGTGCGATCAAGAATGGCGATACTTTTGGTGGTCTTCGGGAAAGCCTTTACCAGGTGAGCCGGGCTGAAAGGACGATACAGGCGGACTTTTAACAGACCAACTTTTTCGCCTTTGGCAGTGAGAAATTCAACTACTTCATGAATGGTCTCAGCGCCGCTGCCCATGGCAACGATAATGCGCTCGGCCTTGGGGTCGCCAACGTATTCAAACAGGCTGTATTCACGGCCGGTAAGCTTGGCGAACTTTTTCATCGCTTTGAGAACGATTTCGGGGGTCTTTTCGTAGAAAGAGTTGACGGTTTCGCGGCCCTGAAAATATACATCGGGGTTCTGGGCGGTGCCGCGCATTACCGGATGATCAGGATTGAGACCGCGGGCGCGGTGTTCGAGAACCAGTTTATCATCGATCATCGCCTTGATGTTCTCATCAGAAATCAGTTCGATTTTGTTAACTTCATGCGAAGTTCTGAATCCATCGAAGAAATGAATGAAAGGAACGCGGCTTTCCAGTGTGGCTGCCTGAGCGATCAGGGCCATGTCGTGGGCTTCCTGAACCGAATTCGCTGCCAGCAGGGCAAAACCGGTCTGGCGGGTAGCCATTATGTCACTGTGGTCACCAAAGATCGACAGGGCTGCGCAGGCCAGTGAACGCGCCGAAACATGAAAAACGGTGGCGGTCAATTCACCGGCGATTTTGAACATGTTCGGAATCATCAGCAGCAGCCCCTGCGATGCTGTAAAAGTAGTCGTAAGAGCACCGGTGGTCAGCGACCCGTGGACGGCACCTGAGGCGCCGCCTTCTGACTGCATTTCACAAACAGTCGGGACTGTTCCCCAGACGTTTGTCTGGCCAGCCGCTGTATAGGCGTCAGCATGTTCGCCCATGTTGCTGGACGGAGTGATTGGATAAATAGCAATTACTTCGTTGGTTTTGTGCGCAATTAACGCGGTAGCTTCGTTCCCATCCATCATGGCGTATGTTTTGTTAGTCACGATTGCAACTCCTGCCTGAATGAATATTATTCCGGGGCAAAAAAAAGTCCGGAATCTAAAGGCAAAGTGATATTAAGCCAAAACATCAGACAAGTCAACCTTCGCTGTACCCTTGTGGGAGGGTTCAGTTCGCCGGGATTTATTGAAAGCTGATTATTGGTTGCGGCTGTGGTTGAAAAATATTGAAGGCAGTTCGTTTAATGGAATATCAGCGACTGCCCTTTCCAGAAACTCTAGTTCGGTTAACGGGCCTTGTGTGGTAGCAGAAACGGGGTGTGGCATGCCGCAGAACACCGAAATTGCGCAGACTCTCGGAATGAGGCTGCCTGCGCGCAAAGCGGCTCTGGCTCCGGAAATGGCCATGAACATGCTCGTCAGGCAATGAGTAGCTTTTATTTTTGCGACCAGATCAAGGGCGTTTGTATCAGGATTCTCAGGCAACAGCAACAGTATGGTTTCTTTGCTGATCACGAGATTTTCGAGGCATAAAAAATCCTGGCTGGTGTCGCCAGACAGTTTAACCGGTTCGAGACCGCAGGCTTCTGCCAGCCATAGCCAGATCGAGGCGTCTGAAGGATCAGCAGAAACAAACCTGAATGGCTTCTTGAAGGCACGTAATGCACTGATCCAGGTCAGCAGACCATAATTGCGTGCAATGTAGATGCAGCCACGGTCAGCTCTGATTTCAGTCTCGCCCCACACCCTGAAAAGCGGAAAAAAGATGCTGCCAAAAAGCCTGGCGAGGGAGCGCATGAACACAAAAGAACTCATACTGGCTTCAGTCTTCCTCTATGGTATTGTTGATGCCGGGTATGCGCGCATAAATTCGTTGAATATCATAACGCTGCAGCACTTCTGACATGACAAAGGCTTTGATTACGCTTTCGCGGTCGAATGATATGTGCGCTGGATCCATCTGTGTCTGAGTTTGCTGAGTGCTTGTCTGCCCCATCGCGAACATTTTTTTGTCTTTTTCGCTGAGCGAGTCACCTGCTTCATTTTCTGAACGGCTTTCGCTGCGATCATAGTTAATCATGCCGGTCAACTGAGGAAGTTCGTCGTAGCTTTTCTCGCGTTTTCCGCTTTCCTGGCGATCTCTGTTGACCTGCCCGGTCAGGGCGGGAATATCGTCATAATTGACGGCCTCATGGCCTGAACCGCCGCGTTTTTTGGGGCGCGGCGCCGCATGCTTTTTTTGTGCTGTGGCCTGAGTATTCGAGCTTTTCGCTGCCGGAGAACCGGTGTCCTTGAAAAAGTCGTCAAGTGATGACAGTTCAGAAAAGTCAATATCGACGTTTTCTTCCTTTTTCGTCTTATTGACTTCCGACCAGACCGAATAGACCAGTACCAGAATAATTACCAGTAGTTCCATGCTGAAACTCCTGAGTTATGAACGCTTGGGCAGTTGCTTCGGGGGCTCGACCATGTTTGAGAAGGATTTGCGCATCTCAGTATCAGAGCTGATATTCTTGAGAGTGTAATAATCGAGGATACCCATGTTTCCGTCGCGCAAAGCATCGGCAATAGCCTGTGGGATGGTGGCTTCAGCTTCAACGAGCTTGGCTTTCATTTCCTGCTCATAGGCCTTCATTTCCTGTTCTTTGGCTTCGGCCATGGCACGGCGCTCGGCCGCTTTTGCCTGGGCAATTTTCATATCCGCTTCTGCCTGGTCAATCTGCAGTTTGGCGCCGATGTTATCGCCAACATCAACGTCGGCAATGTCGATCGACAGAATCTCAAAGGCAGCGTTGGCATCAAGGCCCTTTTCCTGAATGGTCTTGGATATGCGGTCGGGGTTTTCAAGAATTTCTGCGTGGCTCGCAGCTGAGCCGATAGTGGTTACAATACCTTCGCCAACGCGGGCGAGAATTGTTTCTTCAGTTACGCCGCCGACGAGTCTGTTGATGTCGGCTTTAACAGTAACCCTGGCAATCGCTTTGACCTGAATACCGTTCTTGGCCATGGCGGCAACCAGCGGCGTCTGAATTACCTTCGGCTTAACGCATAGTCTGACGGCGTCGAGTACATCGCGTCCGGCGAGGTCGATGGCGGTAGCCTTGTCGAAAGAGAGAACGATACCGGCTTTCTGGGCTGCAATGAGGGCTGAGGCCACTCTTGCAACGTTACCACCAGCCAGACTGTGCGATTCAAGAGCCTGCAGAGGAATGTCTATGCCACCCTTTTTCAGCATGATGGCCGGATTGATAATAGAAGGCGGAGAAACGCGGCGCAGACGCATGCCGACGAAATCAAGAATTCCTACCTTGACATCAGATGCAATGGCGCTGATCCACAGTCCAAATGGCACAAAATAATAAACTATCGAGAAAAAAATCAGGACGGC
>MFYY01000266.1:9286-9984 GCA_001787855.1 Candidatus Riflebacteria bacterium GWC2_50_8
TTCCTCCTGAAGACAATCAATATTTCAATGCATTAAATATGGTTTAAGTCAGCAATTAATGTCAAGTTATTAAAACAGTAATTGCGAACTGTTATATCAAGCAGGACTTACCGGGTCTTCGTCGATGGGGGTAACTATCATGCCGCCCTGTCTGGCCTTTACAACCTTTATTTTGACGCCCTTTTCGACAAATTCGCCGTCAGTCATTACATCTACACGTTCATCATCTATTTTTGCAATGCCGGAAGGGCGCAGCATGGTCAGAGTTATACCTGTCTTGCCGATGTAAGCCGACTTGTCGTCTACCGCCACAAAACCATTGGCCGCCGAGGATTCTGTTTCAAGGATGAATTGCCGGCCCATGCTGGTTTTGGGAAATACCAGAAAGAACCACAACAGCAGCAGAATGACTCCGAGTATTGCCGAAAAAGTGGTCAGCATGGCCATGGCCATACTCAGCTTCATGAATGCTGTCGCCAGGCTGCCGCAAAGCAGGAGCAGGCCAAGGATGCCGGTGATGCCAAAGCCTGGTATCACCGCGATTTCCAGAAACATGAATAAAAAACCGCCAATGAGCAGCATTGCCACGGTTAAGCCCCATGCCGGTTCTTCGGCTGGCTTGGCGACAGTGTCGGGCTGGGCGGACTCGGTGCCTTTTGTCGGCAACAGCTCTGCGTCATCGGTGCCGGCATAACCCG
>MFYY01000267.1 GCA_001787855.1 Candidatus Riflebacteria bacterium GWC2_50_8
CAGCAGTCCTGACGTGGTCAGGGCTATTCTGGTTCTTAATGAACCAGCCCGCATCAAACCATCGCGTGTCGGCAAAAGCCTGGTGCTCGAAGCCGCCAGACCAGCCAGACCGGCCGGGCAGACCCGCCATCTTTACAGCGAAAACACTCTCGACAAATCAAACGACGGTTCACCAGAAGCCAGAACGGCTCTTGACTCTCGCATCAGCCTCAGCTTCGACCAGGAAGACCTGATGACCATTCTCAACGCCCTGGCGGTTAAGTTTAACCTCAGGGTATTCGCCGATTCAGGCGTCACCGGCAAGTTCAGCGTGCATGCCGAAGATGTGACTCTGCGTGAAGTGCTCAAGAACCTGCTTCTGCAGCGCAACTTTCAGTATACCCTCAAAGGCCGCGATTTGACTGTCATCTCTCTCGGCAGTGACAGCGGCAGAATGGCGCGCGAACTTCTTTTCCGCGATCTGAGTCTTAAAGACGCACTGCAGACACTTTCCAAGATGATGAATGTCAACCTGATCATTCATGACAGCGTCGAAGACAAAAAAGTAAATTTTTACGTCGAGAACCTTAATCTCGATGAACTGCTTGATCTGTTGATTCAAACCAACGACCTTGTGAAAAAACCACACAACGACAACACATTTGTGATTTTGGCACGCGAGAACGCTAACGACTTTGGCAACAAGCAATTCAGGGCTTTCAAACTGGTCAATGCAGCGCCAAGCGAAGTTTCCAGCCTTATCAAAAGCAGCAAATCATTGAGTGAAAAAATCAACACCGAGAACTTTTCGATCAATGAGCGAATTAACACACTTTCGGTTTATGACACCGTCGAAAACCTTAATCTGCTGGCCAGCATCATCGAAAGCATCGATGAGAAGGTCAAGCAGGCGGTTATTGAAGTTAAGCTGATCGAAATCAACCGCGGCAGCCTCAAGGAACTCGGCATCAAACTGGATAACTATAATGTAGGCAGCGATCAGATAACCGACATCGGCCGACTCCCAAGTTCCGTCACATTACCGGCCCGCCTGAACTTTCTTGAAGAAACCAACAAGGCAAAAACCCTTGCCAGTCCGAAGATACGAGCAGTTCACAAAAAGCCTGCGAGAATCTTCATCGGTCGCAAAATTCCGGTACCATATTACGACTACGCCACAGCCGCATCCAGCTCAAACGCGCTTTATCCAGCACCTACCCAGGCACTTAAGCGCTACAAAGATATCGAAGTTGGAATCGAACTCAACGTTACTCCTGAAATATCACGCGACAACGAAATCAGTCTTGATCTGGTTACTGAAATCACTGATCTGGACGGCAGCGAGAGCCAACAGGCCAAAGAGGACGGGCAATATGGATTCTCAACAAAATCGACCAAAACCTATGTTCGCATCAAAGACGGCGAAACTATTGTTCTTGGCGGCCTGATAAGCCATACCAATAAAAACAACAGCACTTCACCGGCGTTGCTCAATCGGGTTCCTCTGCTGCGCACTTTACTGACCGACAAAGTCACTTCATCCGAAGAGCGCGAAATGATCATGCTGGTAACTCCCCGCCTGGTTAACATTGATGAACCGGTTGATGACTCTTACACAAACTGATCGACGTGTTACCATAAGGCCTCAACCTGAAGAACAGATTTCGTTTAGAAAACGCAGGATAAAATGATGAATTCTCGACCGGACCACAACAAGATCAGACATCAGCCAGTTCAGAGAAGTGGTTTCACACTGATTGAGCTGCTGGTTTCGCTACTGATCATTTCCACACTGCTGATCTTTGCTGTCGAAGAATACAAGCGGCATATTGAAACAGCCCGCATCGCCCGTGCTCGAGCTGACATCGAAGAACTGGTTAAATCGGTTCGCCTTTACAATATCCGCGAGGGCAAAAATTTCGCAGTTACAACCTTTTCTCCGGCGCAACTCGGCACCTTTATTGGCAATTATCTTGAAAAAGAGCCGCCGCGTGACCCCTGGGGGAATTTCTATCTGCACGCTCCCGATCTCGGCATTGTTTTTTCAAGCGGCCCGGATGGCAAAGCGCAGTCTACGGTTGTCGCTACCTATTCTGATGACGTTGCCCTGTCGTATATTCCGGCTGCCTTTTTCATAACCAGAGCGGAACATGTCGACGCTAACCTCAACAATCTTGTCGACTTCGGCGATTACATCGACATTCGCTTTTCACGCCCCTCTCAGCTGCTCAACCCGGTTGTGGTTGACTTTGAGACTGTCAGCCCGGAAAAAGCACTCGGCTCGGCACTGCTAAAGCCTGGTTACGACGCCTTCAGCGCCCGCATAGAATTTGCGCCACCAGTGCCGCCGACGCTGGTTACGGGTGAAACAAGATTGTTTCCAAGGGAATATATTGAGAGTATTGTTGATCTGTCGCCAAAACCGCAACCTTTGCAGCGCCAGGAAGGTGTCATCATCGAGAAGAAAAAGAAATAAAGGAATCTTTCCCGTGAATAATAAAAAATTATCTATTTTTATGCGGAAAATTTCCTTGTCGCGGCAAAAAAACCCCACCACCAACCCACCCACCGTCATTGGTAGGGGCGCGTCATCGGTAGGGGCGCGTCGCGACACGCCCCTACCGATGCCAATAAAATCAGGTACAGATTTTGCATTATAAAATAAAGAAAGATTTATTTATCTGAGCCGAAAGATTTTTAAGACGATTTTGAAAAACTGTGCTAATAGTATTAAGAATGCCCCTGAATGGGGAAGGGACCAGAACCTGATGCGTAAGACAGGATTTACACTAATTGAGCTGCTGGTGGTGATAACCATCATCGCCATCCTTGTTGGCGCGGCACTGCCGTATGTGCAGGGCTACGTCGCCGAAAGCCGCATTGCCAAAGCAAAATCTGATCTCGAAGAAGTCAAAAGAGCTCTTGCGATATATGAAACCCGCGAAGGTTCCTACAACGCCAGAGACGTCAGCCTGCTGACCGGGCGCTACCTGAATTCATCGCCAATCGACCCCTGGGGCAAGCCTTTTGTCGTTGCCACCGGCACCGGGATCGTTTTTTCATCCGGGCCTGACCGCCTCGACTACACGGCAGACGATATCGTCACCAACTACCAGCCTCCGCTGGCCATGGTAAGCGTCAAATGGGTCGACGCCAACCAGTCAGGTGCGGTTGACACACAAAATGTATTCGACTATCTGCAATTGAACTTTTCGCGCAAAATTACCCCGACAAGCGATGCTGTGGCCAATCCCGGCACAGCCGACAAGTATTTCGGCTGGTCAAATGGTGACAACCCCATTGATTCGTCATTAGCCTGGGATGAACTAAAGCTTGACAGCTCAGGCATTTTAATTACTATTCCTCTGGCAACAGGCGTCAAAGACGTCTTTGGCCCGGGCAGTGACACTTTTTGGGTAAACAACGGTTCTGGTATTCTTGACCTGGCTTCCGGCACGGGTAACATGTGCATCGCCAGTCAGCCGATGATTATAATATCTGCAAGGTAATAATTCTCTACAGGAGACTGAAGAATCTATGATAAGAAGAGGTTTCACACTGATAGAACTGCTGGTGGTAATCACCATCCTGGCGATTCTTGCCGGCGCCGCCCTGCCCTATGTGCAGAACTACGTCGCCGAATCAAGAATCGCCAAAGCCAAAACCGACCTCGAAGAAATCGCCCGGGCACTGGCGGTTTACGAGACCAGAGAAGGCGAATATCCCGACACCCTCACACCCGCTGCCGCAGGCCTTTCAGATGTTAGTCAGCTCACCGGACGATATTTGAACAAGGCACCGATTGATCCCTGGGGTAAACCATATATCATAGATCTTTATTCCGGCACAGTATACTCTACCGGGCCAGACAGAGATGATTTGGCAGGCGGCAAATACGACAATATTTCTGTTCCTTATCAGCCGCCGTTATCAGTGGTATCTGTCAAATGGGTTGATAAAAACCAGTCAGGTTCAGTAGATGTCCAGAATGTTCCAGACCAGCTGAAGATAACATTCAGCAGAAGAGTCGCCAGGAACTCTGCAGCCTGCACAACAGAAAATCTTGAAGAATGGTTGCAAATCAGTCCAGATGGCACAGTTGTAGCAGAAGAATCTATCACCGACACTTTTGTTCAAGCCGCGAATGAACTCGCCCCAAACAATAACTACCCCCCGAGCATACTGTCAGATGAGAGAACTATGATTTTGTCACTTAAAGAAGTGTATGATCCCAGCACCGATCCACTTTCCTTAGGCCTTGCCTATGTATTTGTAGACAACCCCAAGGGACCTGGCGCTGCTGTCGATACAGATGATCTTATGGACAAGGCCGATAATCTTTGTTTAACAGACCAGAAGGTTGTAATTTTACCTCAATAATCAGGAGAGATCATGAAAAAGGGCTTTACGTTAATCGAATTACTTGTAGTCATTACAATCCTTGCGATTCTTGCGGGCGCTGCACTGCCCTACGTGCAGAACTATGTCGAAGAGTCGCGCATTGCCAAAGCGAAAACCGACCTTGAAGAAGTTGCCCGCGCGCTCGCAGTTTACGAGACCCGCGAAGGCGATTACCCTGACATTGATACAACTGGATTGCCTGCTGGTCCAACTGACGGTATCTCAGATGTCAGCCAGCTTACTGGTAGATACCTGAACAAGGCTCCAATTGATCCTTGGGGCAAACCCTATGTTATCAATATCTTCTCAGGCACTGTATATTCATCCGGCCCCAATAGAACGCCTGCCGATGATGACGACATTTCAGTTCCTTACCAGCCTCCGCTTGCATTGGTAGCTGCCAAATGGGTTGACAAAAACCAGACCGGCTCGGTTGACGACATAAATGTTCCAGACGAAGTTCACCTTTATTTCAGCAGAGTATTAGACGTTACAGGCGTCGAACCAGATGCCACAGTGGTTACAGGCACTGAAGCTGATGCCGTAGATACTCGGGAACCCGTGTCTGCTGTCGGTGGTCTGATACCATTATTGAGCCTGTCAAGCATTGAAGGCGGCATAGACTTTGGGTATCAGTTTGATGTTGCAAATGCATTGATTCTTCCAAATAGGAAGGTGATAGTTCTTCCGATCAAAGGAGCTGTTGAAGAGGCACTCAATCCGTTAACCACCGACACAACGCCTTTTACACCGGGGCAAGATACCATTCATATAGTAAGTGCACCCGCTCCTACCAGTTTTTTGTATGATAAAGCCGCCAACAAAAGTCTTACCGATCAAAAAGTCGTAATACTGCCGCAATAATAAGGAGAACATGATGACCAGAAAAGGTTTCACTCTGATCGAATTGCTGGTAGTCATCACCATTCTGGCAGTTCTCGCCGGGGCGGCTCTACCCTACGTTCAGAACTATGTCGAAGAATCGCGCATTGCCAAGGCAAAAACCGATCTCGAAGAGATCGCCAGAGCTCTGGCCGTATACGAAACTCGTGAGGGAGATTATCCAGACACCGGAGCAGTCAACGAATTCTCAGATGTCAGCCAGCTGACCGGTAGATATTTGAACAAGGCACCCATTGATCCCTGGGGCAAGCCCTACACCATCAACCGTGATGCCGGAACAGTCTATTCAACTGGTCCAGATAGAGATGATTCACCAGGCGGAAAATACGACAATATATCAGTCCCTTATCAGCCACCATTAGCACTGGTCTCTGTTAAGTGGGTCGACAAGAACCAGACCGGCTCTGTAGATATCAACAATGTTCCAGACCAGCTGCATCTTGGCTTCAGCCGAAAGATTCAGCGTATAAATGGAGAATTTGAAATCTTGGATTTGAATGCCTGGTTTGAGATAGATCCCGATGGCGAAGACGGCCCATTACCTTATGAAGCATTACATCCGTTTGTCGAAGCAGATGATGATGGCGGCTCGTATCCGCCCAACATCTTGTCAGAACGGACCTTAGTATTATCACTGAATCCGGGCTATCCAGTGGTCAATTCAATTTCTCTCGGGGCCGCGCTCATAAGAGTTGCAGATCCTAAGGGGCAAGATACAGTAACCGGTGGCGGAGACGATTTGAGCGACAACGCAGACAATCTTTGCTTAGTCGAACAACAAGTCAAAATTCTGCCGCAGTGATGAAGTGGTACGGTTATTGCGTATAAAACAACAGGTGGTTGAAAATAAAAAAGAAATCTTTATCTTTGGAAGTATAAGGTATTAATCCGGGCAGGCGGTTAATCCTGTCGAACTTGACCTTGGGTTAAATTTGGGAATCAAAATTTTCAGGAGGGCATTAACATGCTAAGAAAAGGTTTTACACTTATTGAGTTGTTGATCGTAATCACGATCATCGCGATCCTCGCGGGCGCCGCCATCCCGTACGTCCAGGACTACATCGAAGACGCAAGGCTTGCTAAAGCCAGAGCCGACCTCGGAGAGTTGCGTAACGCTATCATTCGCTACGAAACTGAAAGAGGAAAAATGTTTGATCCGGTAGCAGAAGGTTTGACTGTTCAGGAATTTCAAAAACTTCTTGTCGGCCCATACCTTCAGGGCGCCTTGTCTGACCCATGGGGAAGTCCATACTACTTCTCACATGATGCTTCAATGGTGTTTTCTGCTGCAGAAGACAGGGATATCGACACAAACATCATTGCTCTCGACGTAAGACCTCCAATGGCGCCTGTAAGAGCCTGGTGGCTTGATGTAGACAAAGACGGCAGCGCAAATGCCGGAGACTACATCGACGTAAAATTCACTAGGCCAATTGGAGCTTTTGGCGCAATAGGCGACTGGGTACTCTCAGCTGGGGCTTGGGATACAACTCTCGTGCCGGTAGTGCACCCGCTTAAAGGCGACAACTGGGCAAGATTCACATTAGCCGATACTGGTACTCTTGAGGTCAAAGCCGGCTATGACATTACAGTTGCCGTTGCCGTAACAGATACAGCAGCCCTTAACGATGCCGGTTTTGCAGCACCTCCTACCGCACAGGGCAGCTTGCAAACTCCAGTTATCATTAAAGCAGCTCAGTAAACTGATCCACTCAACAATCTTCCGTCCGGAACAAGCCGGACGGAAGTTTGTTTTTTTCTGGCCTAACAGTGCTTAAATATTGACTTGATAATGCGAAGCGATTAACTTAGAAGAAACACGTGAAAGCTTGGAGAACAAACATGAAAAGAGCCGGCTTTACCCTGATTGAACTTTTGATAGTCATTGTTATAATTTCAATTTTAGCCGGAGCTGTAATCCCTTATGTTCAACAATATGTAGACGATTCAAGATTCAGTAAAGCCAAGCAGGATCTTGATGAAATCAGAAACGCACTGGTGCGTTATGAAACCGATCAAAGAGTTCTCTACCCGCACGAAGACCTGAGGGCCCTAGTAGGACCATATTTGAGTAAAGGCATGGCTGACCCGTGGGGCAGCCCATATTTAGTTGCTCCTGCATCATCAAGCTGTTACTCTCTTGGACCAGACCGACAGAACAATTCCGGTGACGAAGTGAAACAATACTTCCGCCCACCTCTTGCAATTTCTCGAGCATATTGGGAAGATGCAAACAAAAACACATTCGTTGATACGGGTGATACCATCGTGCTCAAATTCACGCGCCCACTCCGTGACGAACCCGGCGACGGACCTCAAACAGCCATTTTAAGTCATGATTTCGACTACTTGAATGGTGCACCTGACCTTGACTACACAAACTTAACATTCTTTGACAATCGCATGACCGTGCGTATGACACTCAACTACAACATCGGATCCCCCGTATTCCGCCCGGGCAGAGATACAATCGCGGTCAGAAACGCAAGCAGCATTGTGGATGGTGAAAATGTCCCCTGTATTTCAGATATGCCAATCGCCATCAAGGCTCCCTGACAATTTTTCATCACGCCAATTGTATTGCCAAAATTGCGCCCACCCAAACGACATGGGTCCAATGAAAATGTGACACACCTTTTTGTGATAGGCGCCAGCGGCCAGGAAACTGTTATAAAACCCCGCTGATCCAGCCATCGACAACAAACCAGGCATTTTTTATACAGCATCAGTATTTCGCTTTGCAATAATTAAGACAAATAGCGTGCGTTTATTGCACAGTTGTTTATCACAAATACCCCGGTCGTCAACAATCTTAGTTCGGGTCGCGTCAGGAATACCGTTTGCCAGGCACCACCCGCACAGATCCGTAGGTTCGAGGGGGTTCGGGACACCTTACTTATCTCTTCGAGTCCACTGTAACGCTGCGTTAAAAATACCTGGCAGCTTTTTATGCCGGCGACGCAGTTATCGGAAACCGAAAATCATGGCGCGCTCAAAAAACTATTATAAGCCGCGAGCATTAAGGCAAACAGCCAAAACCACCAACTGCGCGAATGTTCCTGCAGCTCTGCGTGAGATCTTTCAGCTTTCTTCTGAGAGAATTTGTAAATCTTCGATTTCTCATTGCTGGCCGGCCTGAATTCTTCAATCCTGAATTGCCCGGGCCACATATAGCTGCTATAATTGATCATTAAAGAACAATCCTGGCGTGGAGATGAAAATGAAACGAAAGAGCATGCATTATAAATTTCCGATTGTAATAGAAAAGGATAGCGATGGATATTTTGCCTGGTGCCATAACCTCCAAGGTTGCTATTCACAGGGAGACACTTACGAAGAGGCGCTGACAAATATAAGAGAGGCAATACGCGGGCATATCGAAGACCGTCTGGCAAGCGGTGAAAGCATCGACGGCAACAACGAATTCATGTTCACGACTCTAGATATCGCTGTATGACCAAAGTTCCAAGAATCACTGCCAAAGAACTTATATCGGTTCTCGAAAAAATGGGATTCAAACAAATCAGACAAACTGGCAGTCACAGAATCTTTCGCAATGAGCATGGGGTAAGAGCCACTGTGCCAGACCACCCTGGCAAAATTATTCACCCCAAGATCATCAAGACCATATTACAAGACACTGATCTTCAACTTGAGGATTTCATCAAACTCATCTGAACATCCAGGCCAGTTGGAGCTGAAAACGCTGATTGCGAGAATGTTCGCAGATTTTAACAGAGTTTTCATGTAAAAGCTCACTGATTATTTCTCGCTTGTTACCAGTTTGGGAGCATGATATACCTTTCGGATTTATATCAGATTTGCTGGAACTCACCAGCAATATGATCGTATCAATGTCGAAATCATTTAGCGCAGGAAGGTGACTTATGAAGGCAATTGGGCCAATCGAAGCAATTAAATTCTGGCTTGAGCAAAATGCACCCAATAACTCTGATCTGGAGACTTATTTAGGCAGCCGGGCCAGAGTCTCAGAAATATTAAACGGCAAAAGACAATTAAGCATAACTATGATTCGCAAACTCGTTAGTGCTGGTATTCCGGCAGAGCTTCTGATCCGCCCGCTCCACGTCGAGAAGGCTGCATAACTATTTAAGTCGTCAAAACGGGCGGCAGCATAGACGGCAGCGGGCTCACTTCATTTGTCGTCTTCATCTGCGCAAATCGCCGTAATCTGTGGATTGTCTTTGTGACTCAGACAGAGGGCAGGTGGGCAGCAAAGTCGGCGAGACTGGTAGCGGTAGCTGTGACAGCCAATAGTTGCTGTAACGTTTTAAGGTCGCTGACAACATCGATTCGGGCAAGAAGTTCGTCCGACACTGTGCCAAAGCGGGCGGCAAGAAATATTTTGATGGAGTTGGCAATTCCGATCCCCTCTCCCTCTGCGCGACCTTCTGCCTTGCCTTCTGCTTTTCCTTCTGCTTTTCCTTCTGCTTTTCCTTCTGCTTTTCCTTCTGCTTTTCCTTCTGCTTTTCCTTCTGCTTTTCCTTCTGCTTTACCTTTTGCCAAACCTTCAGCAAGGCCTTCTGTTTTGCCGAGCGAGTGACCGCGAACAACGCCTTTATCGTAAGCGGCGCCACGAATGAGAGCGACATCCAGTTCGCAACGCTCGCGCTCTTCCATGCGACGACGCATTTTCTCGCTGGCATTAAGTTCACGGTGCTGGGCAATAGCCATGGCCTAAACCTCCTCATCGAGATCCGGCGGGATCTCTTCTCCTATGTTACCGTAAATGTGAGAAAATTTCATCAGAACAGCCTCTTTTAACAACCGGAACCGCTGATTAAGAGAATTATCACAGATTGTTGACGAGTCTTTTTATTTGAAGCGAAGCAGTAGCAAAGTTAAAAATCAATCCTCTTTGCAATCCGGAAGCTTTCAAATAATTTATCATCTGGGCTTCTTCAATCTTAGTCAAAACCTTGACAGCCTTTAACTCTACAATGACGCAGTTATAACAGATAAAATCCGCCCTGAAAAAAGCTTTCAGTCTTCTGTCGCGAAAAAATACCGGTATCTCTGCCTCTCTGGTATAGACAATTCCTCTTTCTGAAAATTCTATTTCAAGCGCTTCCTGATAAACAGACTCCAGAAAACCACATCCCAAACTCGACTGTACAGCCATTGCAGCGCCTATGATCGCATAAGTATAGCTTTCACCGATCGACTTTTCCTGACGACAAATATTGCCACTCATCCCGTCCTCCGCGAAAATCTGTGAAATCTGCGGTTTGTATTCATTGGTCATGATTCAATCTCCCAAATTCTGGCTTTGGAGAGTGACAACAAACAGCTGTCGAAACTGCTCCGTCTAATT
>MFYY01000268.1:0-1273 GCA_001787855.1 Candidatus Riflebacteria bacterium GWC2_50_8
CATGTCGAAGAAATTCATCATTATGTGGCTGATTTTCTTCTGCAACATTACCGCTGGTATCGCGATTATCGGGTTCCAGTCACCGCTTCTGCAGGATCTTTATATGAGCAGTGACCCTGCACAATATGGCGTTGTTAAAGAGTTAAAGGCTCTCGCAACTCCGACACCCGAACAAAAGACCCAGCTTGACGATCTGATCAAGATTCTGGCCGGCTTTGGTGCAACTCTGATTGGTATTACTTCATTGTTCAACGGTCTGGGCAGATTTTTCTGGGGCGGTCTCTCTGACAAAATCGGTCGCGTTCAGGCTTTCCGCCTTCTCGTTGGCACCCAGATCCTGGTTTTCGTAGCTCTTGCCTACGTTGGTAACCCTTGGATCTTTGGTCTGTTGTTCTGTTACATCCTGCTCTGCTACGGCGGCGGATTCGGTACCATGCCGTCATTTGTTCTTGATACCTTTGGTGCCAAAATGATGCCTACCGTTTATGGTATCATTCTTACCGCCTGGTCAGCAGCTGGTATCGTAGGCCCGCAGTTTGCCGGTATCATCAAAGATAAATTCCCGGCACAGGCCTCTCTCTATACTTTCTGGGCTGGCGCCGGCGTTCTTCTGCTTGGCTTCATCTTCACCATGCTGATCGGCAACGAAAAGTTCGAAGCAAAAAAAGCTTCATAATTCCAGATCGTAAAACTGTAGAACCCTAAAAGTTCGACCCGGCTGAGACCTGTTTCAGCCGGGTTTCTTTATCTATCTGGCTTTGTTCAAATGACTGGCAGCATTATTGACTTCGTCTGCCATTTTTGCTAATATCCTCATCACAGGGGATGAAGTCCCCCGAAAGCGCCAAACCAGGCTAATGACTTCTACCAGATTTTACCGGGTAGAAGTCTGCCAGTGACTTCCTTTCCGAAAATGCAGGAGTCGTTCTTATGGTTTTTGGCGCTTTTCGTTTTCCTCTTTTCTTCGTACTCCTCCGATTCTCAATTATCAAATTAGTTATTCTACCGAGTTACAGGAGTTCATAATGTCTTATCGTTGGCTTGTCTGGATAGTTTTAAGCAGTTCGTACATCATTTCTTTTTTTCACCGGATTGCCCCTGGTGTGGTTGCAGATTTTCTTATGTCTGAATTTGCCGTTGGCGCAAGTGCAATCGGCGGCCTGGCTTCGGTGTACTTTTATGTCTATATGGCTCTGCAAATACCGGTAGGAGCTGCTGCAGACGCAATCGGCCCGCGCCAGGTTGCCGCGGCAGGGTCTCATATGATTGCGCT
>MFYY01000268.1:1317-10901 GCA_001787855.1 Candidatus Riflebacteria bacterium GWC2_50_8
TTTCGACTCCTTTTGTCTGCGCCATGAAAGCCCAATCAGTCTGGTTTCGCCCAAATGAATTCGCGACGATGTCGGGTTTGCTGGCTGTAGTCGGCACCCTGGGGACTATCATTGCAACGACACCTCTGGCAGCAGCTGTACAGTCCTGGGGTTGGCGCACGCCATTCGTGATCAGTGCTGTAGCAAGCCTTGTCATCGCTTTTTTGATCTGGTTTTTTGCATCTGACAAACCTGAAGAAAAGAAGACTCAGCCAGAAGAGCCGGTTACTTTTAAAAAGACACTGCAGACCATTCGTCAGCTTATTCCGATAGTGTGGGGAAACCGCCAGACCTGGCTTGGGTTTCTTGTCCATTTCAGCCTCTTCGGCGGTTATGTGGCTTTTGTCGGTTTGTGGGGAGTACCCTATTTTATGCAGGTTTATGGGTGGACACGAATCAAGGCGGCTAACACCATGCTGGTCGTGTCAATTCTCTATACTGTTGGCGCGTTTGTAGTGGGAGCCCTCTCGGATCGCTGGCTGGGCCAACGTAAGCCTCTTATGGTTTTCTGCTCTGTTCTTTCGGTGCTCATGTGGGGTCTCATCGTATTCTGGCCGGGCGGCCCGGTGCCGGAAACTCTTGTGGTAATTTTTATTACTCTTGCGTGTGTCGCCGCTTCTGCAAATATTCTCAGTCTTACTGTGGTTAAGGAATCTAATCCTGCAAGGGCCTCGGGCCTGGCAATTGCCACAGCAAACGGTGGCATTCTGGGAGCCGGTGTGATTCAATCACTCATTGGCTATCTGCTGGAGGAAGGCTGGGATGGAAAGCTTCTGGATGGCGTTCGCGTTTATTCAGACACGGCTTACCATCACGGTTTTATCGTGTTTCTGGTCGCCAGTTTTGCGGCTGCACTAGCAGCTGTCGCTATGCGCGAGACATATTGTCGAGATCTTGACGGAAGCGAACCGAAAGTTCGCAACATAGAGGAATCATCTCACAATGAATTTATGAGTCCGGCTCTAGTTGCGCAAGCGGTAGTCGTAGAAGAAAAGATTAAGGAGTGACAAGGTGCAGCTGGCTCGTTTGTTGATGAAGTCATTACAAACACAGCTTGTTGGCAGATCGTCGACTCCTGCACGAATTTGTGACTGGTTGATTCGGTCGAAATATTTGAGGTACTCGTGAGCTTTGACAAGGGTAATCTGACTCAAAATATTCTGAACTCTGGCAAAGGCCTTTCAGACTCGCTTCTTCAGGCTATTTCAAGCGCGCAGGCGATATTGGGTGGTCTAGAGTCAGAACAGCAGAAATTGGCCGGTAAATTTGACGAGCTTAAATCACGGCTCAAAGAAGGCCGCTTTCATCTCGCCGTTCTGGGTCAGTTCAAACGTGGTAAGAGCACTTTTTTGAACGCGCTGCTCGGCGAAGAAATATTGCCGACCTCGGTCATTCCGCTGACCGCCATACCGACCTTCATTTTCTGGGAAAGTGCCCGGCGGCTGCGGGTCGTTTTTTCAGATGAGAAAGCGCCGATCGAGCGCCAGCCGGCTGATAATGCTGAACTGGCAGAACTTTTAAAGGAATACGTGACCGAAGCCGGTAATCCGAAAAACCAGCGAAATGTCTCTCTGGTCGAGGTTTTTCTGCCTTCTCCGATACTCCAGAAAAATGTCGTGTTAATCGATACACCCGGCATTGGTTCAACCTTTCGCCATAATACTGAGGCGACCCTGAACTTTCTGCCGCAGTGCGATGCCGCGCTGTTTCTGGTTTCAGCTGATCCGCCAGTTACCGAAGTTGAAATCGAATTTCTCAAAGAGGTAAAGACAAAGGTTGCGCGGCTGTTTTTTCTGCTCAACAAGGTTGACTACCTCGACGTTGGCGAGCAGGAAATCGTCGAAAAATTTCTCGTCGATGTGCTCAAAACCCAGGGCGGTTTCACTGACAATGTTGATGTGTTCAGAGTATCGGCCCGCCGTGGTCTGGCTGCCAGAATGGCCAATGACCAGGCTCTGTGGCAGAATAGCGGCATGCAGGCGGTCGAAAATCATCTGATTGAATTTCTTGCTTCAGAAAAGAGCGGGACACTGCGAAAAGCCATTTCGGGCAAAGCTCTCGCGCTGGTAATCGAGGCGCAGATGACCCTGGAATTGCGAATAAAAGCCATGCAGATGCCGCTTGCCGATCTTGAGCAACGACTGACACTGTTCGAAAAAGATCTGCAGGAAGTAGAGCAGGAGCGCATTGTGTCGCACGATCTGCTCAAGGGCGCAAACCGCCGTATGCACGAATTTCTCGAAGAATATTCGGCAAAACTGCGCGAAAAAGCCGAGTTATATCTGCAAAGCCTGATAATAAATACTATTGAAAAATCAGACGATGCAAAGATTGATGAAGACAGCCTTAGCGAGGTGGTTGCCAGGGGAATTCCCGGGTATTTCGAGCACGAAGTCGGCGCGACGGCAGCTTTATTTCAGGAAAAAATGCGCGCCACGCTGCATCCTTTCCAGAACCGCACCAACTCGCTGATTGAACAGATCAGAAAAACCGCCGCGCAGATTTTTGAGATTCCCTACCAGGCGCCTGAATTCGAAGATGCCTTTAAAGTCGTAGAGAAGCCTTACTGGGTCACTCACAAATGGAGTTCAAATCTTAAAACGGTTACCGAGTCTATCGTCGATCGCTTTTATTCTGCCGAAAACCGGGCAAAACGAATACAGCAGCGCATCTTTGCTCAGGTCAAAAATCTGGTTATTCAGAATGTCGAGAACATCCGCTGGCCGATCTACCAGAGCATTGACCAGACATTTTTGCACTTCGGCTCAGAACTTGATAGCCGGCTGCGCGATACTCTCGAAGCAACGCATGGTGCTATAAAAGCCACGCTTGCTCGCAGAAAGTCGCGTGAAGACGAAACCGCCCAGAGCCTCAAAATGTTTTGTGCGGCAGATGAAGAGCTGGGCAGAATTCGGGAAACTCTGCTATCATAGCGCCATCTGAAGAGAAGGTAAGAGGATTGATCGATGGTTGAAATAAATGTTCCGGGTTATGCGAATCTGGCTATTGAGCACCTGGTTCTTGATTACAACGGTACGCTGGCCGTTGATGGAGTTCTTATTCCAGGCGTCGAACGGGCTCTTAACGAACTGGCACAGCAGCTGCAGCTTCACGTAGTGACGGCCGATACCTTTGGCCACGCCAGAGAAGAGCTGAAAAACGTTAATGCGAAACTGACCGTTCTGGGCCCTGAAGGCCAGTCTGAGGCCAAACGCGACTATGTGCTTGCGCTCGGCAAAGAGCAGACCGCCAGCATAGGCAATGGCCGTAACGACCGGCTGATGCTCGAAGTTTCGGCGTTGGGCATTGCTCTTATTCAGGCTGAAGGATCGGCTGCGGCAACCTGTCAGGCCGCCGATGTAATCTGCCTGTCGATACTCGACGCGCTTGCGCTTCTACAGCAGCCAAAGCGTCTGATTGCGACCCTGCGGAGTTAACCAGCTATGCAGATAGATCCAGAAACCCTTGTCGATCTTGAATTTTTCAGCTGTTTCGGCACCATCGGACAGTCGGTGTTTCAATATCTAGATTACTTTAAGACCGATTGTGGCCGGGATTACGTAAAAGGCCTCATCAAAAACGGGCCTTGTCTGGCCAATGAAATCTCTGATCTGCAAGAAATCACCCGCTTTTTTTATGAAATGAACGATGGGATGCATTTAGATGTTTCATCCGGGCTGGTCAGGGATTTTGAGGCATACATAAATACGAATTATATTGGTATCGATCTGCCAGTTTCCTTCAGTGCTCGTCTACAGGCAATTTATTACCGCTTTAACTTCTCTGAGATGTTCGAGTCAGTTAAATACGGAATAAGACAAACCCTGTTTCTGATTTCTCAGGTCTTCCGGTACATTGCAGGGCTCCAGCAGCAGCCTGATATGCCAGACCCGGTAAAGCTGATGTGTGAAGAATTTAATACCATCTGCAGCGAAATTAACGTTGATAAAATTTCGCGCAAATTTGCGAACCCTTCCTGCCATGATGTTTATGCGGCGGATTATCTGCTTCGAGTGCAAAACCGGGATAATCTCAAAAAAATTGCAGATATTGTCGCGAAAATAGACGGTCACGCCAGCATGGCTGCTGCTACCCGAAAAGAGCGCTTCGTTTTCCCGCAAATTCTTGAAGATGGTGTTCAGAAAATAGATATTCGTGGTTTGTATCACCCGTTTCTGGCAAAGCCGGTGAAAAACGATTTTCATCAGGCCAGCGGAAGCAATATCTGGTTTCTTACCGGCCCCAATATGGCTGGCAAGACTACTTATCTCAAAGCGCTGGGAATCTCGCTTATTCTGGCGCATATCGGCATGGGCGTGCCGGCTGAAAGCATGGCATTTACTACGCTCGATCAGTTGTTTTTTCAGCTTTCGGTTCATGACGATATTCGTCTCGGAATCAGCAGTTTTTACCGGGAAATTCTTCAGGTAAAACGCGTTGTTGAGCTGTTACAGAGCGGGCGCCGCCTGATGGTTATCATCGATGAAATTTTTAAGGGTACTAATGTTACTGACGCCTTTGACTGCTCAAAGACCGTAATCAACGGGTTTGCCAGATTTCCTGACCAGTTTTTTGTAATTTCCTCGCACCTGTATGAGCTGAAACCCGAGATCTCGGGTCATTCAAATCTTCGCTGCAAGTTTTTTGATGCCAGTCTGCGCGGCGATGCGCTGGAATTTTCGCATACCATCATGGATGGCGTTTCTGATGTCAGAATCGGGACCCGCCTTCTGGAAAAAGCCGGAATTACCGGGTTTTTTAATGACAGACTGCTGGAAGCTGCACAAGAATAGTCTGAGAGCCGCAACCAGATCTCCTTCCCCTTCGCGTTAGTTAAGAGGAGATCACACATTCAGCGCTAATTGCTGCGGCTTTCTGATCGCCTGAAATCATGTAAAAGCAAATCCGGGGGAAGCCTGAAAAGGCTCCCCCCGGGGTGCTTTAATGTGACGATGTCGTTTGTTGCGGCTTTAAGAAGGGCTTTGCCAAATCATCCGCAGTGCAGATACTTTTTGACGAGATTCATCAGGGCATCGCCGTCGCCGAAAAGTTTTTCGCTGAGATCTTTATCGTTAAAGGCTTTCAGGGCTTTTGCGACGCCATCGATAATTGACGGCGGAAAAATGTCGTGGTTTTCATACAGGGCTCTGTCCTTGAGAAGCTGTTCGCCAGCTTCAAAGCAGGAAGCCGGCAGCTGCGGCAGATTCAGTTCCTTCTGCAGTTTGCCAACATCACCGCTGACGTAGAGCTTTTGAGCTGTCTTCAACGAATTCGGGTCTTCAAGACCGCGCAACGCGGCAGTGGTTATTGCGGCGAGAAGCAGATAAACATTGGCTGAACCGTCTGCGCTTCTGAGCTCAACCGTCTGATTGCTCATCGGGTCTTTGGATTTTTCTTCTGGTTCATTCGGGTTGGCGTCGTAAATCATGTTGCTGACGCCTTTCCAGCCGAGTGGAACGCGCACGAGCACCGAGCGGTTGCTGTCGCCCCAGCAGATGTTGGTTGGAGCTTCCTGGTGAGGAACAAGGCGCAGGAACGAAGTCGGCACAATGTTGCCAAACGCGGTTATCGATGGAGCAAGTTCGAGCAGGCCTCCGATCATCTTTTTGGCAGTATCGTTCAGAGTGCCGGTTGCATCGACCATCATGTTCTTACCGTCTTTGACCAGGCGAGAATGGATATGCAGGCCGCTGCCGGCGTGTCCGACGATGATTTTCGGCGCGAAGCTTATTTCGAGGCCATATTTATAGGCAACTTCGCGAATTGCCCATTTAGCGATGACCAGCTGATCGGCAGCGTCTTCGACGTTAACCGGCAGAAATTCGATTTCGTGCTGAACGTATTCCCAGTCGCCAGAAACAATGTTGCCAACTTCTGAATGGCCGTATTTGATTCTGCCGCCCATCGAAGCAATGGCTTGCATGGCTTCGGTTCTGACCAGTTCCCACTTCGCGAACGGGTGCGATTCGTGGTAGCCCTTCTGCGGGGTAATAGTGTAAATCTTGTCGAGTTCAGAAGACACGTAGTATTCAAGCTCGCCGAGAGCTTCGAGCTGCATGCCGGTTTTTTCCTGCAGTGCTTTGTGAGCTTTTCTCAGAATGTTGGCCGGCCCGATATTGAGCGGGTTCCCGTGTTTGTCGTAATAAGAGCAGAGTATGTCGAGGGTCGGAACCTCCGTGAACGGGTTAACGAAAGCCGTTCGGTATCTTGGCACGACGTAAAGATCACTGGAGCTTGGATCTATATAAGTAAACAGGCTTGAGCCGTCAACTCTTTCGCCGACGGTCAGGATTTTGTCGAGATGCTTGCGGTCGTTGATGATGAAGTTAAGCAGTTTAAGTTTGCCATCACCGCCGACATAGCGGAAATTGAGCATTTTGATATCGTTCTTTTCGATGAAGTGAATGATATCTTTTTTGGTAAAATCTTCGGGCTTCTTGTTAAGAAAACTCACGACTTTGTTAGGATTCAGCTTCAGTTCGTCAGCCATTTAATCTTCTCCATTCCAGCATATTGTGGTGACCCGTTATTGCGGATTTCTGCAGCACAAAATAACACGAGATCATCTTTATTTCCACCTCATTCGTTATTACTGTCTGCAACATGTCTGCAACAAAAAAAGATCGCGTGCCAAAAAATATGTGTGTCTGAAAGCAGTTATTAAATGAATTCAGAAGGACATGTCAGACGGTTGACTTTAATGATTATGAAGTGCAGAATACTCACTGTTCACGGTATTATCGCATTACGACGCGGTAAGAAGATCTTTTTGTAAAACGCCAGACCGAGCAATTTTACGGATTTTCCTGTGCCTTTTTTCTATTTATGAGGAAGGGCAGATAACCGCCACAGCCGGCGATGCTAACGCTGACCATCTCGAATATCAGGTTCCAGGTTTCGTATTTTGCCGGTAATAACCTTGTGTTTATGCTCCAATTCCAGAAAACGGCCCACTTGATGATGGCGACAGAGGTAAAAAGCACAACGCAATACAGGATAACGACCTGGTCGCTGCTCGGACTGCGAGAAAATGGCTTTAAATACAGGGTTCCGCCACCGACAAGATAGATCAGAAGGGTGCACAGTCCCACTATTCCCGAAATTTTTGCAGGGGTGAAGTTTTTTGTATAAATGTGCCAGACCGTCACAACAAGAGCTATGCTGTAAATGAACAAATTCACAGCCATAATTCTTCTGGCAATGGGATAATCTGTGTTCGTCATATATCACAGAGCTTCGAATTTTTCTCTGGTAATGTCAGCCTGTTTGAGAATTCGCAGCAGCAGGTCTTTGCCAATGTCCCCGCGGTGAGGATTTGGGGACTGGTGTCTGCCACCAGAATATGGCCCATCGAACCCGGCTTTGCGAAGAGCACGGATAAGATTATCCCGAGAAATTGGTTTGAAAGGCGGCATCAGGCAACAAGATCCTTGATGATCTGCAGCCTTATGCCATCAACTTCGGGAAGGTCAAGATGGTTATAAACTCGAAAAAAAATCCACTCTTCGAGAACTTCAGACAGCTCGTTCCGGCAAACTTCGAGGTTGGCGGCAGAGGCATAGACCCCTTTAAAACCAGGAATTTCACCATAAAAGCACTGCTCATCGTCTATCATCTCATAGTTGGCATGCTTCATGGCCGTTTCGATATATTTTGTCAGCACGGTATACCCCCGCAATTTTTCTCCTGATTAAGCCATTCTAACTCATTCCGTTTAAAAAACAAATGTTTCATTGCGATTTGGACTTACAGACAAATCAGCAGGATTTATTCGGTTGTTTCTCTTGCGCGGAAGGCTTGAGGTGGCGGAAATCGCCCTGTCTGACGGTGGTGCCTTCGGCGTCGAAGTGGGCGAGCAGCAGCAGGCAGATTTTGCGGTTGCCGTTGATCAGGTCTCTGAAATCAGCGACCTTGATGCCTTCGCTGCTGTTTGAAAGCTTTTCGATCAGCTTTTTGCGGCAGTCGTCGACGACGCTGATGTGAATATGAGTGTCTTCGGCCTTTATGATGCGGCCGGTGCTGATAAGGTGGTGCACAATCGCCTTGAGCTCTTTTTCGGCGATTTTTTCGCGGTCAGCGAGCTCTTTAAGCTGGTTGGGAAGGGGCGCCTGCATGCCGCAGCCGCTGAAGAAGTTTTCGATCAGCTCGACTTTGCGCGCCAGCCGGGTATCGACGGCGCCGCTATCGTCGCCGGCCAGCCAGGTTTTTGCGTTCTCGCGCAGCCGGCCTTTTTCGACAAGTCCGTTGACAACAGCTAGAAGAACATCGTCGACCGCGCCGCTTTTTTCGAGTTTGAGAGTGCTGCGCAGTTCATCAAGGTTGATGCCTTTGGCCGACAGCGGGTTCTTTTTGCGGTAATCACCGACGACGGTAATTATGTCGATTCTGATGGCGTCGAGCCATGACTGCAACGCCAGCGCCGGGCCTTCACGTGTATCAAAGCGCAGCACGCCTTTTACGGTTTTCGTCTCAATAAGTTTCAGCACCTTGCTGCCGGAAACATTGAGGTTGCGCGCAATTGCGCCAGCAGTCAGCGGAGTTCTCGCTTTTTTTAGTTCGAGTGCGACGAGTTCGTGCAGCTTGTTTTTTGCTACGAGTTCAAGTTCGTTTACCAGTTTCTCGGGGCGGCGGCGGTGGTGAAGCGGCGCCGCGTCGATGATTTCGCCGCCACCGATGGTCAGATCGCATGATGAGTTTCTGATGACAAAGCGGTCGCCGTGCTGCAGATAGACCGGAGTTTCAAAATGAATCTGTACAATCGCTGATTCGCCGCAGAGCAGCTGGTTTTTGTTGATCAGGTGTATTCGCGCCTGCTGTTCATAGGTGCCGGTGTGAAAAATCGCCTTTGACCACAGATCGAGCTTGCATCGCTCTGCGTGAACCTGCAGGGTGGCGTCAGCCATCAGGGTCTCTTTGAGCAGCCTGTCCGCAATGACCATGCCACGGCTGAAATCGGCCTTTTCGAGGCCGACAAGGTTGATAGAAGCGCGGTCGCCCGCCTGAATAGAGGCGACTTCTTCGCCGTGCCGTTCCATTCTTCTGACGCGAAGTGTTTTCGGGTTTTCTGACAGCAGAATCACGTCGCTCTCTTTTTCGAGGTGACCGCCGATAACGGTGCCGGTGACAATAGTGCCGAACCCGCTTTTGCTGAAGATTCTGTCAATGTACATTCTGAAAACACCTTCGGCCGTTCTGCCGGGCGAGGCTGTGTACATCTTTGCAATTTCAGTTTTGAGTTCATCGATACCTTGGCCGGTTCTCGCCGAAACCCTTATCAGTGGCGCGTCTTTGAGAACAGTTTTTTCGAGCAGTTCTCTGACATCAATCTCGCAGATTTCGAGAAGATCGTCTTCTACAAGGTCTGATTTGGTAAGAACGACAATGCCGCGCGTGATGCCGAGGATTTCCATAATCTGCAGATGCTCACGCGTCTGCGGCATAACCCCGCTGTCAGCGGCAATGACGAGCAGAACGAAGTCGATGCCGCTGGCGCCGCTGACCATGGTGTGAATAAAGTCGCGGTGGCCGGGCACATCGATAACACC
>MFYY01000268.1:10927-17154 GCA_001787855.1 Candidatus Riflebacteria bacterium GWC2_50_8
AAGGTGAATAGTGATGCCGCGCTCTTTTTCTTCTTTATGGGTGTCGCACTCGATGCCGGTGAGGGCCTTTATCAGAGCTGTTTTTCCGTGATCGACGTGACCCGCCGTTCCCATGATGAGGTGCTTCATTGCCGGCACCCATGGCCGGTCAGGCTTTGCAAAGCGGCGGCGATGCCGGCAAAATCTTCTTCTTCGAGGGTGAGAACGTCAAAAACCAGTTCGCCCTGTCTGAGTATGGCCATTACCGGCTTTTCAAGTGCCAGCAGGCCGTAGAAAAGGCGTGATGCAAAATCAGAACGTTTCTGCTGCGACTTTTCGTCGCAGGTAATGACAACGCCCCAGCTTTTTATGGCGAGGTCAGGAAGAGTGCCGCCGCCAGATCTGCCGGTCGTTTCAGTGAGTTCAACACTTACATCGTGCTGGCGCAGTATCTGCTGAAAGCGCTGTGCTTTCTGGTGAAGCTGTTCCGGAGTCATGTTGAGCATGGTGAACAGAGGCAGTGCTTCGAGCATCGTTGCTTCGTCGAGATAACATTTTGCTACACTGTTTAACGCGGCCAGAGTCAGTTTGCAGACACGCAGCGCGCGCATCAGCGGCGCTTTAGCCAGTCTTTTAACGAGTTCGCTGCGGCCGCAGATGATGCCGGCCTGTGGGCCGCCAAGCAGTTTGTCGCCGCTGAAAGTCAGCAGATCTACGCCAGTTGCCAGCGAAGATTTTACGTCTGGTTCACTGGCAAGCGGCAGCGTCGCAGGCTTGACGAGAAGTCCGGAGCCGAGATCATAGAGCACGATTATGTTGTGCTTTTTGCCGAGTTTAACCAGTTCGGCGAGCTCAACTTCTTCGGTAAAGCCATTGACCGAAAAGTTCGATTTGTGGGCTTTGAGCAGTATCGCGGTGTTTGTGGTAATCGCGTTTTCGTAGTCAGAAAGCCTAGTTTTGTTGGTTGTACCAACTTCGATCATTTTTGCGCCGGAAGCGGCAAGAATATCGGGTATGCGAAACGAACCGCCAATCTCGATCAGTTCGCCACGGGATACGATTACTTCTCGGTCTTTGGCAAGTGTTGTCAGTGCCAGAACCATGGCGGCGGCATTGTTGTTAACCACGAGAACTTCTTCGGCGCCGGTAATGTGCTTGAGCAGCGAGGAGGCATGAATGTTGCGACTGCCGCGTTCGCCGGTTTCGAGGTTCAGTTCAAGGTTGGAATAGCCGGTAATGGTTGCGCAGATATCGGCGAAGACTTTTTTGCCGAGCGGTGCACGACCCATGTTGGTGTGGATGAGGATGCCAGTGGCATTCAGAACGGGCCGAAGCGATGGCTGCGAAATGATTTTGCACCCTGCAATTACCCGGTCGGCGATCATCTCGATAAGCTCTTCGGCTGCTGCTATTTCAGCGTTTTCGTTGGCGAGGATTTCTTTTCTTATGCTGTCGAGAGCTTTGCGCAGCTCATTTTTTACTGTTTCGGGACCGTACACAGTGGCGGCCGCAGAAATTTTGGGGTTCTGCAGCGCCCGGTCCACGCTGGGAAGCAGTCTTAATTTGTTTTGCATAATACATCAGAGAGAGCAGGAATCGAACCTGCCACAGACGGTATTATCCGCCCGCTACTGGTTTTGAAGACCAGCTGAGACACCAGTCCCGTCCTCTCCAGGTTGATGCATCGCAGGATGCGTCAGGCTTTTTTATAACCGATCAGTTCGCAAAAGTCAATGAAAGAAGAGTGTGATCCACAGATTACACAGATTGGCGCAGAATCGAATGATCGCACAAAGGCGCAGAGACACGAAGGAGAGAAGAATCCGCAGATTACACAGATTAGCGCAGATTTTATCAAGAGAGTGAGCAGGTCGTGATATGACAGATTTGTGCCGAGATTGAGAGTTTGTGCTGGGAGAAAGATTTGCGGGCACGAGAACGATTACGAGCACGATTACACGCACGATCAGGATCGCTACAACGACAACGATCTTGAGGCGGCCTGGTGATATTGATGACTGATTATGCTTCTTTGTAGCTTCGAGGCTCTGTGCGAGATTTCGGGTTTTGCAGGCAGGCGAACACGAAGATAGTAATCTGATGCAGGGTACAGAGATCGGGTGAGATAGGCAGATTTTGTTTGACAAGGCAAGTTCAATAATCTATGGTATCTGGTGTTAACGGGAATGATTTTGAGAATATTTTCACAGGAGGTTTCAATGCTCATTACCATAAATGGTAAGCAGTATGAGGCTGAAGCAGGCCAAACCATCCTTCAAGTGGCAAAAAAACATGGACTTTATATTCCATCACTTTGTTACCACGAGAAGGTCGGAGTTGCCGGCAAATGCCGCGTCTGCGTAGTTGAAGTAGAGGGAATGAGGGGCCTGCAGACATCCTGCTCGGTTGTTGTGCGCGAAGGAATGACTGTTTCTACGCGAACCGAAAAGGCGCTTCAGGCTCAGAAGCTGGTTGTCGATCTATTGCTGTCAAGCGGCACGCATGATTGTCTCGCCTGCGCACAGAACGGTAAATGTGAATTGCAGGATGCCGCTTATTATCTGGGAATCGAGCGCCCGACGCTGGTGTTCTCAGATATGGCGCCCAACTGCGATGAAACCTCAGAATTTGTCAAGGTTGATCACAATAAATGCATTTCCTGCGGCAGATGTGTAGCGGCCTGCCAGCGAACCGTCACCAATGACGTTATCGAATTTGGTTATCGCGGTGCCAACACTGAGATCGTTTTTGACGATGGCAAGAAGATGGGCGATTCAACCTGTGTGCAGTGTGGTGAATGCGTTCAGATCTGCCCGGTTGGCGCTCTTACTGAAAAGAAAGTTCAGGGCCAGGCGCGTTACTGGGAAACCGAAAAAGTTAAATCGGTCTGCCCATACTGCGGCGTTGGCTGCACCATGGAAATTCATGTCGACCGCAAACAGAACAAAATTGTTCGCGTTAACGGCGATGAAAAATCACCGGTAAACGAAGGCATGCTGTGTGTGAAGGGTCGCTTCGGCTACGATTTTGTCGGGCACCCCGACCGGCTCACCTCGCCTTTGATTCGCAACGACGATGGCACTTTCCGCAAAGCATCATGGGATGAAGCCCTCGACCTGGTTGCGACCAAACTTAACGATATTAAAGCCAAGCACGGCCCTGACAAGATCATGGGTCTTGCTTCCGCGAAAGTGACGAACGAAGAGAACTACACTTTCCAGAAATTCATGCGCACGGTGGTCGGAACGAATAACGTAGACCACTGTGCCCGATTATGACACAGCTCCACTGTGGCCGGTCTGGCCGCATCATTCGGTTCTGGAGCTATGACAAATGATATCGCTGGTGTAACAAAGAGTGACGTTGCTCTGATTATTGGTTCTGATACTTCTGAAGCTCACCCGGTAATTGCTGCCCGCCTGAAAAGGGCTGCGAAGGAAGGGATGAAGCTGATCGTCATCGATCCGAAACGGATCAAGATGGCTGATTACGCGACTATCTACGCATGCCAGAGGCCGGGCACCGACGTTGCCGTTCTCAACGGCATGATGCATCTCATCATCAAGAACGGCTGGGAAGACAAGGAATTCATCGCTGAAAGAGTCGAAGGCTACGAAGCGCTGAAAGCCGAAGTCGAAAAATTTACACCCGAGTATGTTGAGCAGATTTCCGGAATTCCGGCAAAAACGCTCGAAGAGATTGCCGAGCTGTATGGCAAGGCTCCAACTGGCGCGCTGTATTATGCCATGGGCATCACTCAGCACACTACCGGTGTCGATAACGTTAAATCCACGGCCAATCTGCAGATGCTGTGCGGAAACATGGGCAAAGTCGGCGGCGGCGTCAATCCTTTGCGCGGCCAGTCGAACGTGCAGGGTGCCTGCGATATGGGCGCTCTTCCCGTGGTTTACACCGCTTACCAGCAGGTTACCAATGCTGAAGTAAAAGACAAATACGAAAAATTCTGGGGCTGCTCGCTCAACGCCAACAACGGTCTGCCGATGACAGTTGCCATTGACAAGGCCTATGATGGCGAAATGAAGGCGTTCTACGTCATGGGCGAAAACCCGATGATGAGCGATCCTGATCTGCATCACGCCGAAGCGGCTTTTAAAAAGCTGGAATTCCTCGTAGTTGAAGACATTTTCATGACCGAAACTGCCAAACTGGCGCATGTCATTCTGCCTTCCAGCACCTGGCCCGAAAAAATCGGCACTTTCACCAACACCGAACGCAAGGTTCAGCTGCTCGAAAAAGCGGTAGAACCCCCGGGTGAAGCGAAAGACGACTGGGCCATTCATCAGCTGCTCGCCAACAAAATGGGGCAGAAGTGGGCTTACACCAGTTCCCGTGAAATCTTCGAAGAAATGGCAAAATGCACTCCCAGCTATGCCGGAATCAACTACGATCGCCTGCGCAATGGCTATGGCCTGCACTGGCCGTGCCCGACCGCCGAACACCCGGGAACCCCCGTTCTGCACATAGGCAGATTCACCAAGGGCAAAGGCACGATGTTCGCCATTCCGTTCAAGGCTCCTGCTGAAGTTCCGGATGCTGAATACCCGATTTACCTGACTACCGGCCGCATTCTGCAGCACTTCCATACCGCAACCATGACTGGCAAGTCCGAAGGCCTGAACAGGCTGGCTGGTCCGTCGGTAATGGTTTCTGTTGAAGATGCCGAAGCCATGGGCATTGGCAACAGCGCGAAAGTGCGGGTAACTACTCGCCGCGGCAGCATTGTGACCAATGCTTTCGTGACAAAGAAGATTCCTAAGGGAACGGCTTATGTTCCGTTCCATTTCGCGGAAGCTCCGGCCAACGTGCTGACCAACAATGCACTTGATCCGGTCGCCAAGATTCCGGAATACAAAGTCTGCGCATGTAAACTGGAAAAGGCCTGATTTGATCACTGGCGGAGAGTCGCAGCAATGTGGCTCTCCGCTTTTTCCCATCATCTGGGCAGGCAATCCTGCGGGTGATTGAGTTGACTGGCAAGGAGAATGATATGTCGAAAAGAGTTCTGATCATAGACGATGCAATCGATTTTATTACGATCTATAAAACCGCTCTCGAAGCCAATGGTCTGACGGTCATTTCGGCCATGACCGGAAAAGAAGGCATGGAAAAGCTTTTGAGCGAGAAGCCTGATGTGGTTATTCTCGATGTCATGATGGAAATGCCTGACAGCGGCTTTGACTTCATGAACGATCTGCGCGGCAAAGGCAACAATACCCCGGTAATCCTTTGTTCATCGATTGCCGACGCCAGCCAGATGAATTTTGATCTGAACAGTCTTGGCGCTAACCTGGTAATGCAGAAGCCTGTTGATTTAGGCGAACTGGTAAAACAGTGTAAAAAACTGGCCGGCTGATAAGCCTGGCCGGGGAATGGAAGCGGACCCATGGATAAAGTAAAAAATGTAGAACAACTCAAAGCTCTGCAGTCAGCACTCAGCAAAGAAGCTGAACAGGCTGCATCCAAGAAGGTTATCATCCGGATCGCCATGGCGACCTGTAGCATCGCCTCTGGCGCGAAGCCGGTACTGGACTTCTTCACCGAAGAAATGCCCAGGCAACCCTTGGAATTCATTGTCAAATCTACAGGATGTACTGGACTATGCCATTCTGAGCCTACCGTCGAAGTGACGCTGCCCGGCAAAGCCCCTGTGATGTTTGGAAAGGTCGATGTCAAAAAGGCGGCCGAGATCGTCAACGACTACATCAAGGGCGGTAAGCAGATCGAAGGCATTGTAGAGGTCAGCAGATCGTGAAAGCAAATCAACTTAAAATTGCCTTGAGAAATTGTGGTGTAATCGATCCTGAAAATATTCAGGATTATATAGCCCGTGAAGGTTATCTGGCCCTTGGAAGCTGTCTGGCAGCAGGCAGCAGGGAAGCGGTGATTGAAACCATCAAGAAGTCAGGCCTGCGTGGGCGTGGCGGCGGTGGGTTCTCGACCGGCCTGAAATGGGAATTCGCAGCGAAGCCACAGTCCGACAGAAAATTTGTCGTCTGTAACGCTGACGAGGGCGATCCGGGTGCCTTCATGGACAGAGCGGTGCTCGAAGGTGACCCACATTCTGTTCTCGAATCCATGGCCATCTGCGGTTACGCGATTGGCGCCGAAGATGGTTATATCTATATCCGAGCCGAATATCCGCTGGCGATCAAGCGTCTGAAAACTGCAATTGCGCAGGCTGAAGAAGCTGGTCTGCTCGGCAATAACATCATGAACACCGGCTTTAA
>MFYY01000268.1:17177-20838 GCA_001787855.1 Candidatus Riflebacteria bacterium GWC2_50_8
GCGCGGGCGCTTTTGTCTGCGGTGAAGAAACTGCGCTGATCAAGTCGATGGAAGGCCATCGTGGCGAGCCAGTTTCGAAACCACCGTTTCCGGCGAGCAAGGGTTATCGGGGCAAGCCGACCAACGTGAACAACGTTGAAACATTTGCGAATGTGGCGGCCATCATCAACAAGGGTGCTGACTGGTTTGCTTCTATCGGCACCGAAAAATCAAAGGGTACCAAGGTATTCGCACTGGCCGGCAAGGTAAAGAACGTCGGCCTGGTCGAAGTGCCTATGGGTACTACACTTAGAAGCCTGATTTACGATATCGGTGGTGGCATTCTCGATGGCAAGGAATTTCAGGCCGTGCAGACCGGCGGTCCTTCGGGCGGATGCCTTACTGTTAAGCATCTTGACACTCCGATTGATTACGAAAGCCTGCTTGCTGCTGGCTCGATGATGGGCTCAGGTGGCATGATCGTTATGGACGAAGACGACTGCATGGTTGCGGTTGCCCAGTTCTACCTCGATTTCACCGTCGAAGAGTCTTGCGGTAAGTGCGTTCCGTGCCGTGAAGGTAATAAGGCCCTTTACAATATTCTTAACAAAATCACCCACGGTAAAGGCACAATGGCAGATATTGACCGGCTCAAAGAGCTTGCCGTGGTGATCAAAAGCACTTCTCTCTGCGGTCTTGGGCAAACTTCGCCAAACCCGGTATTATCAACCATCAACAACTTCTACGATGATTATGTTCAGCATGTCGTAGACAAAAAGTGCCGCGCCAAACGTTGCCGCGCACTGATCGAATACTGGGTAGTTTCTGAAAACTGTATAGGTTGCGGAGCCTGCAAACGCGCCTGCCCGGCCGAAGCTATTTCCGGCGAGCCGAAAAAGGTGCATCTGATTGATCAGGAAAAGTGCATAAAATGCGGAGCCTGCCATCAGAAATGCAAGTTCAATGCCATTACCATAAAATAGGTTCATTCGGAGAAAAGCCATGTCTTGCAGTATTAAAGCGAATTTAATCAAGGAAAAAATAGTCGAGATCTGCAGCGAATTCAGAAACGATCCCGATGACCTCATTGCCATTTTGCACAAGGCGCAGGGCCACTTTGGCTTTCTGCCATCAGAAGTGCAGCAGGCTGTTGCCGAGCAGTTGCACCTGCCTGTATCAAAGGTTTTTGGAGTAGTCACCTTTTACTCATACTTTACCATGGAGCCAAGGGGCAAATACCCGATCTCGATATGCATGGGGACCGCCTGTTATGTTAAGGGCGCCGAAAAGGTTCTGCATGAGTTCGAGAGCAAGCTCCAGATCAAAAACGGGCAAACCACTCCGAATGGCAGGTTTTCACTGAATACTCTGCGGTGTATCGGCGCCTGCGGCCTTGCACCTGTTGTAATGATCGGTGAAAAGGTTTACGGGGGGGTAAAACCTGAGGATGCAGGCAAAATCATCAGCGAATACAAGGAATAAATGGCAGGCAATCAGGCGCCTCATCCGGATGCGCCTGACCCATTTTTCCATAAAAATCAGGGTATTCGTGCCGATCCTTCTGATCATCATTCTGTCGGTGGCTTCAATCACCGGCTATTCTGTGTACATTTCCAAAGAGAAGCTTTACGAGCTGGTCGAGCATTACCTGAAAATCGAAGTCAAGTCGCTGATGCTGATGTTCGAGCGCGAGTATGAGTTAAAGCTGGTAAAGGCGAAAAAAGACTTGCGTGTTATGGCGACTCTTTTTGAGCAAAAGGGCTTTCGCGTTTCTGACGAAAAGGTTGATTTTCCGCTGCATTTACCCGATGCAAAGCAGAATCGCGTCGTGTCGCTTAACAAGTGGTATCTTGGCGATGTCCCGCTGCATGAAAATTATGATTTTGTCGACCAGATCGAGCGCATTCTGGGCAGCAAGGCGACGATTTTTCAGAAATGTGAAGCCGGCTATGTAAGAATTTCGACGAATGTCATGAACAGCAGTGAGGAGCGTGCCATCGGCACGGTGATCCCGTTTGATTCAGCTATCGCCGAGAGTGTCATGACACCTGAGCATTATTTCGGGCGCGCTTATGTCGTTAATGACTGGTATGTAACCGGCTATGAACCGCTTTTTCATAACGGCGAAATAATCGGCATGATCTTCGTCGGCGCCAAGGAAAAGGATTTGAGCGAACTGTCGCTCAAGTTCATGAAACTTGATATCGGCCATTCCGGCTATCCGTTTGTATTTGACAAGACCGGCAAAATTGTCATCAATCATCCGCGTGCCGAGAAAGATTGGGCCGGGCAGGAAATTATCAATGCCATGATCGCCCAGAAAAAGGGGCTGATGAGGTTCGAGTCGACTGTCGATGGCGAGAGCAAAATTGTCGCTTTTGATTATTTTCCTGAATTCGAGCTGTACATTGCTGCTTTTGCCAATCAGCGCGATGAGACGCGGCAGCTGATGAAGCAGTTGATTTATGGCTCGCTATTTGTCGCATTGCTGATTGTTATGGTGCTGTCGGTCACAGTTTATTCGATGACCATTGAAAGGCTGCAGAGCTATCTCGAAGCTATAAAAAGCAGAGACCAGGAACTCGCCAGCACCAAAGATGCGCTCAAGCAGTCAGAAAAACTCGCCACCATGGGGCAGCTTTCAGCTGGTATCGCGCATGAGGTGAACAACCCGCTCGGCGTGGTGCTGATGTACAGCCATATTTTGCTCGAAGAATGCGAACCTTCTTCGAGAATGTTCAAGGATCTTGAAACGATCGCAACCCAGGCCAGCCGCTGCAAGACTATTCTTTCCGGGTTGCTTAATTTTGCCAGAAAAAATCAGATCAACAAAATTACGGTCAGGCTTGGGAGTTTTGTTGAATCGATCCGAAAAAACCTGATTATGCCCAAGACCGTTAACTTTCTGGTTTCATGCGCTAATCCTGACGAAGATGTTTCGCTCGACGAAGGCCAGATGACACAGGTTTTCGTTAATCTGCTGAATAACTCGATTGATGCTGTCAAGTCTAACGGCGAGATCTCTTTCGGAGCTTTTATTGAGGGGCAGTCGATCCATTTTAAGGTCGAAGATAATGGCACCGGCATCAGTGAGGCCAGCCAGAAACGCTTATTTGAGCCGTTCTTCTCGACCAAGGAAATGGGCAAGGGTACCGGACTTGGGCTTGCCATCTGCTATGGCATCGTAAAGATGCACAACGGTTCAATAGCCGTCGAGTCTAACGCCGATCCTGCGAAAGGCAAGACGTTCACCAAATTCAGCATTACTTTGCCGGCAGCCTGAGGCGGGTTGCTGGTTGTTGCACAACGACAAGTTGCTTGAGCTGCAGTGAAGATAAGTTTATACTCTAGGCTGTCAGCGATACACTTTGAATGGCTTGCCAGGGCAAACCAGATTCTGGAGATAATATGAGCAAGAAAGTTCTGATCATCGATGATGATATAGATTTTTTAACCGCCTACGGAGCGCTGTTCCGGAGTCGCGGCTGCGATGTGCATACCGCTTTCAATACCACTGAAGGTCGCAGCGAAATCGACTCTTTTGCGCCCGATCTTATCATTCTCGATGTCATGATGGAACGCGCTGACGAGGGCTTCGAGTTCGCCCAGCAGCTGCTTGATGAGAAGATCAGGATTCCGGTGATCATCACCTCGTCTATTGCAAAGGCGGGCCAGGAGCTGT
>MFYY01000268.1:20852-21537 GCA_001787855.1 Candidatus Riflebacteria bacterium GWC2_50_8
CCGAGCTGACAGTTCTTGCCGAAAAAATATTTGCAGGTCAGAAACCATGAGCGACCAGCGCTATAGCGACCAACAGCTTCAGCAGGCTCTTACCTATATCGAAATTTTTGACAAGGCCGGCGAAATAGATTGCGGCGGTTGCGGTTACAAAACCTGCCGCGAGTTTGCTGCCGCCATGCTCGACGGCATTGCACGACCGACCATGTGCGTTGAATTGTCGAAAAAGATTATCGAAAAGCTGAAAAAGCGCGATCGTGAGTTGCGTGAGACCCTGTTTTTTCAGCAGGAACTGCTCGATTCGATCGCTGTTCCACTCTTTCACGAAGACAAGGCCGGCGCGGTTGCCGGATGCAATAGGGCATTTGAGTCGCTGATCGGCAAAAAGCAGAATTCTTTCAAAGGCCAGGTCATCAGCAGATGCATTGAAGATCCCGGATTTGAAGCGATAAATCAGCAGATTAATCAGAGCCTGATCAGGAGCGGCGGCCGTCAGATTGTTGAAACCCGCTTTGTTCTGCCGGGCGGATCGGAGCTGGTGGTTGAGCTGCATAAGGCAGCATTAACCGATCGGGCTGGCGAGATTACTGGTTTTATCTGTGTGATTGTCGATATTACCGAGCGGGTCAGGCGCAGCGAAGAGCTGGCTATGGCCAGAGAAACTGCCGAACTTTCGGTTTCTCTGCTG
>MFYY01000269.1 GCA_001787855.1 Candidatus Riflebacteria bacterium GWC2_50_8
AATCAGGTTCCATGGGTTGGTATCCGGCGCGATGAGCCAGGTGCCAAACCCAGTCATCAGGCCGGAGAAGCAGACAATAAAAAAGAACAGCCAGTTCAAAAACGTTGTTCCTGCTACAGATTTAGAAAAAGGCGGCAGGAAAGCCTTATGCCAACCTGCCGCCTGTTGCCGTCAATTATTCTATGGTTTCGACAAGAGTCAGATCTCTGACAAAATAAATATCGTATGCTTCGGTTACTTCATTGCTGGCAATTGCAATATTGCCGTCTTCAAGATATCTCTTGCGATCCCGGATGATATTGAGGATATCACGCGGATGCACAGCCCGCAAGCCTCGCTTGTCGCGCTTATACAATACAAGAGCATCGTCAATGTTCTTTTGATCGAACTGCAGACCGAGTTTTTTGATTACCGACTTCCAGATCTCCGAATATTCTTCGACAGTCGGGTTGCGAACGTTGATCTTATATGGCAGGCGGCGCAAAAACGCATCGTCAACTATCTTCATCGGGTCGAGGTTGGTCGAGAACAACACTATTTCGTCGGTCGGCACTTCCATGCGCTGACCGCCAAGAACGAGGTAATCGATCTTGTTTTCGAGCGGTATGATAAAGCGGTTAAAAATTTCTTCGACGCCGCAGCGCTGACGGCCAAGGTCATCGATCAGCAGAACGCCGCCGGTAGCCTTGACCTGTGGCGGAGCGTCGAAACAGCCAAACTTGGCGTTGTATTTTACTTCGAGGTCTTCAAGGGTAAGTTCACCGCCGGCGGTTATCAGAGGCGGGTTAACGGCAACCCATCTTTCATCAAGGCCTTCCATGTCAAAACCTTCGATCGGCACGTGACAACTTGGGTCAAAAATGCGGATGAGCTGATTGCTGACTTCAACGGCATAGGGCACGATCATTGGCGGCAGCAGTTTTACTACCGAGCTGCACAGAAAAGTTTTACCGTTGCCGGGAAACCCGTATACGAAGGCTGGCTTGCGCGCGCAGACCGCCTGACCGATCTGAAACAACACGTCTTTATAACCGAGATGATGCGAAAATTTTTCTTCCATCAGCTTGCGGTTGATCGAAAAACCCTGCTTACCCTCATCAAGGGCCTGCCGGGTGATTCTGATGTATTCATCGAAGCTTACCGGCGCCGCGCCGAGATATTTGTCGCGATCAAGAACGTTACGGGCACGTTCGGTGCCTTTCGGGTAAAGACCATACTGATAATCGGTTCCCATGCCCGAACCGCCGACCATACCGACGATTTCAAGCTTCTTAAGTTCGCTGATAACCTGAGTAACGATTTCGGTATTGATCTTGAGATCTTTGGCGAGCCGGCGTGGCACTTTCTTGCCATGCACAAAAAGCTCTTTAATAATGAGATCGGTAATGATCTCGGGGTCTATTTTGAGGTCATGAAGCGTCTTGGCTTCGGTCGGAATTATTTTTTTAAGATCCACTGCTTAAAGCCTCCCTGCAGACAATATGTGTCAGATATAACAGTTTTATTTCAGATAAGCAATACGAAATTCTCTAATGGGCTTTACCTTACGGCTGTACAAGCCTATAATCGAAGACATACAAAAAACAGGAGACATGTATGCCGGATGCGCTGATCTTGCTGGCAGGCTTTTCGACACGAATGGGGCAGTTAAAGCAGCACACAAGACTGAGCGGGCACACTTTTCTGGAAACCGTCATCGCCAAATTGGCAGCCAGTCGCGAGCATCTGCAGCAGTTGCTTTTTGTCGGCCAGCAGGACGACAGTGAAGCTCGCAAACTTGTTGAAAATTGCGGTGGCATCTGGCTGGTAAACCCACAGCCGGAGCTTGGGCCATTAAGCTCAATCAGAATCGCGATTGAACAAAGCTCCTGCGCCAACGCAAAACTGCTGTGGCCGGTAGATCACCCGATGATTGCGACCACCACCGTAAACCAGCTTATCAAACTCTGGCAGTCCAAACCAGAACTGATCACGGTGCCATCGACAGGCGAAAGACGGGGGCATCCCACCATTTTCCCGAGCTGGTGCTGCCGCGAGTTTTTTAACATCGAACTGAGCGCGGGCGCAAAAAAAATACTGCAGCTGTTTCCAGAACGCATAAATTATCTGCTGACCGACGACATCTGGATTACCAAAAATCTCAATACACCGCAGATGCTTGCTGAAGCCGAAGAATGGCTACAGGCTAATCAGGCTCGATGATCAGCAGCGTAATATCATCTGAAGGACTGGTACCGGTCAGCCAGTTTTTGAAGTCACCGACAATAGCCTGAACCGCCTGGTCTACCGGCAAATCTCGGGTTTTGCGCAACAGCTGCATAAAGTTCTCATCGCCAAAAAACTCTTTTGAGCCTTCTCTTCTCGCTTCGGTAATACCATCTGAATATAGGATCACGCGGTCATGGAGCGCCAGTCTCAGCGTAAATTCATCATATTTGCAGTCATCAGTAAGCCCAACCGGAACATTGCCTTCTTTGCAGACAATAACCAGACCATCTCTGCTTTGCAGCAACAGCGGCGTATGACCGGCCCGACAATAGGTCAGGGTGTGCTTTTTCAGATCGATCAGACCGTAGATCATGGTGAAATACTGAAAATTATTCTTGTCGAGCATGAACTCGGAGTTGAGTTCATTGGCAACTTCGGCCGGCGAACGTGGCGTGCCGTCAGGCAGACGCAGAATGCTGTTCGCACCTTCCCAGGCTGACAGCATGCGATGAACAGTCACTGCAAGCATCGCAGACTGGATGCCATGTCCCGAAACGTCGAGTATAAAAAGGGCCGCCATGTCGTTGTTGAGCGGCATTATATTGAGCAGGTCGCCGCCGATATTCTCACTGGTCTCGTAATACCATGAAAAGTTGAGGCCGGGGATGCTGATGCGCTTATCGGGAAGCATGCTTCGCTGCATATTGCCGGCTGCCTCCATGTCTTCATGGAGTTCTTCGAGCACCTGCACCAGCCGCCGGTTTTTTTCTTCAAGCTCTGCCGCCAGTGTCTCAAGCTCATCTTCGTGAAGCTTACGATGATCGGTCTCGGATTTAAGTCTGAGCATCGACCTTACCCGCGCGATCAATTCGAGTTCCTTGATCGGCTTGGTGATATAATCGACAGCGCCGGCATCGAAGGCATCGACCAGATCCTGGGTCTCTGAGCGAGCGCTGACCACAACGATAGGAACATCCTGATATTCAGCATGACTGCGAATTTCTCTGATCGCCTCGATACCTGAAATTTCAGGCATCATGATATCCATCAGTATCAGATCGATTACCGACTTTTTCGGAGACTCGGCAATGCCAATGTATTCGTAAGCTTCTCGGGCAGAGGATGCCAGAAAGATATTTTCGAAGTTTTCGCCTTCAAGAATGGCTTCGAGAAGCATCAGATTGTCTGGCGCGTCATCGACCACGAGAATGTTCATTTTACGCTGCAGATGTCCGCTCATTTGCCTGTCACCTCAGGATTCTTAAGCCGGAGAGTAAACTTTGAACCCAGGCCAGGCGAACTCTCCACCTCGATCTTCATACCAAGCAGGTCAGCAAATGACCGGGCGATGGTGAGGCCGAGGCCAATGCCACCATAGCGGCGTGCCAGGCTGTTGTCGCCCTGCTGGAATGCGTCGAAGATTACTCCCAGCTGATCTAAGGCAATGCCAGGGCCTGAATCGGTTACTGCTATCTTCTCCGGAAAGTTGTCAGCGTCAACGATCAGCTCAACCAAAACTTTCGAATGATCTGAAAATTTTATCGCGTTATCTATGAGATTCTGCATAATCTGTCGTAATTTCATCGGGTCCGACTGGATATTTTGACAGGCTGACGGAAGCTTAAGCTCAAGATCTACGCCTTTTTCTTCGATCAGAATCTGCATAAGATCAATGATTTCGGCAAGCATGTCGGGCACATTGACTGATGCAAGATTCAGCTCAGAAAAACCGGATTCACCTTTTGAATAGTCAAGAATACCGGTAATCAGCTGCAGCAGGGCTTCGCCATTGCGACTGATGCGTGCCAGATAGAGCATCTCTTTGGGTGTAAACTGCGTGGCTGAGCGCTGCAGATGATTCGAAAAACCAATAATCGAGTTCAACGGCGTACGCAGCTCATGATTCATCTTGGCAATGAAAACGCTCTTGGCCTGACTCGACCGCTCAGCCTCTACTTTGGCGGACTGCAGTTCTTCAAGAATCTTGCGTTGTTCCGTGATATCACGACTCACGCCATAAACTGCCTTATTGGCGCGATCAATAGAACTGTTCCACAGCATCCAGAGATAGTTGCCGTTTTTCTGGCGCAGACGCATCACGCGCCCGACAACATTACGGACTCCCAGAATATCGGTCAACAACTGCCCGGACTCACCGAGATCGTCAGGATGAATCAGCTCGACAAACTCGCGCCCTTCGAGTTCGCCGGGCGCATAACCCATAACATCACACCATTGCGGATTAACACGCTTAAACCTGCCGTCAAAACCGAGAATGCAGAACAGGTCAAGAGACATCTGGAAAAAGCTGTTACGCTCGCTTTCAATTTTTCGCGACTCAGAAAGATCTCTGATGAAGCCGGTGAACAGACTGCCGGATTCGAGATGAACTTCGCCAACAGCGAGGTCGATGGGAAAAAGCGAGCCATCCTTGCGCTGCGCATCAACCTGCCGCCCGATACCGATAATGTGTGGAATTCTGGTGTCGAGATAGCGCTTCAAGTATTCATCATGACGGCTGCGATGAGGCTCTGGGGCCAATGCAGAAACATTCCCACCAATAATTTCGCTGGCCGTGTAGCCGAACATTTTTTCGGCAGCGCGGTTGAACCCCTGAACAATGCCACTTTTGTCGACAATCACAATGCCGTCAACTGCGAGCTCAATTATGGTCGCCAGAGTCTTTTCGCTGACCTGCAGACGGCTGTCGACAGGGGGCGACGCCAGAGGCATTTCAGTCGAGCTTTCAGCGTAGTCGCCAATAATCTCAATAAAATGCTGGCCACCAATAACTGTATGGCTGATGCGAAACTGCCCACAGCACCTGGTTCCCTGCCAATGCAACACCAGACGCTTTTCGCACCTGACGAAGTCTGGAGAACTGATCTCATTTCGCAAGCTTTCATCGGCCAGCGCAGGAAAAATATCACTGACATGCAGGGAAGAATCGTTCCAAACATTGTTGCAACCGTTTTCAGAATCGGCAAACTGCAGTGACCAGTCCTCGACAGAGAAGATAAACAGCAAGTCCATGCCTCCACACACGCCTTATGGCATTGATGCCACGGTTTAGAGTATTTATGGTAGATAACTATACCACAGCCGGGCATTGTGTTATTATAACTCAAATTTGAAATTCATGTATATTGGAGAAAACATCATGTCATTAGTAACACCTCCTGGTCAGACCATGCCCGGCGCCCCGAAACCGGCCGGCGCTGCTTCGGCTCCTGCTCCAGTTCGCCAGGATCAGGCGATACCTAAATGTTTCGGCACTGACTACTTTGGCAAATGGAACACCTCCGGCATGACTTTTGAGTCGATGAAAATCGACCGCGCTGATTATCAGGCAAAATGTGCTGCATGTCCATTGTTTGAACGCTGCTACGCGGTCAATGACATCAGGCTACAGCGCATCAAGAGATAAAACAGCCAACAGAAAGGAACATGGAATGAGAGCCTACGACATCATCAAGAAAAAACGTGACGGACTGAAACTCAGCCAACCTGAAATAGCCTCGATAATAAGTGGTTTTGTAGACGCTTCGCTGCCGGATTACCAGATGGCAGCTTTTCTAATGGCAGTATATTTTAAGGGAATGGATGAAGAGGAAACCTACTGGATGACCGATTGCATGCGCACCAGTGGCGACCTGATCAATCTCGATGGCATCGAAGGCTTTACTGTAGATAAGCATTCTACCGGCGGTGTCGGCGACAAGACCAGCCTGGTGCTTGGCCCGGTTCTGGCGGCACTTGGGCTCAAGGTTGCCAAGATGTCAGGTCGTGGCCTCGGCCATACCGGCGGCACGATTGACAAGCTTGAAGCCATTAAAGGCTTTTCATGCGAACTGACCACCCGGCAGTTTATCGATGCGGTCAATAAAATCGGCGTGGTAATTGTCGGGCAGACCGGCAATCTGGTGCCTGCCGACAAAAAGATCTATGCTTTGCGCGATGTCACAGCAACCGTCGATTCGATTCCGCTGATTGCTGCCTCGATCATGTCAAAGAAACTGGCCGTTGCCAACAAGGGCCTGGTTCTCGACGTCAAGGTCGGCAGCGGTGCTTTTATGAAAAACCTCGATGATGCCCGCGAACTCGCCCGCCTGATGGTAAAGATAGGCAAACAGGCTGGTCGTAAGGTTACCGCAGTGCTGTCGAACATGGATGAGCCTCTCGGCGAAATGATCGGTAATGCTGTAGAAGTTATCGAAGCCATAGACACTCTGCGCAATCATGGCCCGCAGGGCTTCACCAGTCTGATCAAGACACTCGCCGCCGAAGCGCTGGCGCTGGGTGCCGGTCTTGACCGTGGCGAAGCCGAAAAGAAAGTTGCCGAAGTACTCGCTGATGGCCGCGCTTACGCCAAGTTTCTTGAAATGGTCAAATTTCAGGGTGGCGATATCGCGATGATCGAAGATTACAGCAAGCTGCCGGCGGCCAGAAAGACCGACACCCTCAAAGCCGACCGCGATGGCTACATCAGCCAGATTAACTGTGAAGAAATAGGACTGGCCGCGATGATGCTCGGGGCCGGGCGCGAAACCAAGGAATCGGTCATTGACATGGGCGTTGGTCTCAAGCTGATCAAACATGTCGGCGACAAAATCAACAAGGGCGATGTGCTGGCCGAACTCTATCTCAACCCCGATCTTGACAACAGCCGCGCGGTAAACAGGCTGCGCAAAGCCATTGAACTGAGTGACTCCAAAATAGTTGCCCAGCCGCTTATACTCGATATCATTTCGTGAGCTGCAATCGATGAGTGGAATAACCAGCACTCCGGCGCTCCGGCTGGCCTTCGAAGAAACCGAAGCCAGAACCCTGTCAAAGTTTGCCTGCCTGGCGAGCAAAAGCCGGGGACGTGAGCATCCGGAAAATGACTGTTTTATTCGCAGCTGCTTTCAGCGTGATATTGACCGCATTATTCACAGTGAATCGTTTCGACGGCTCAAGCACAAGACCCAGGTCTTTCTTTCGCCGACCAACGACCATTTCAGAACCAGACTGACCCACACTCTTGAGGTCGTCTGTACTGCCCGCTGCATTTCGCGCTGCCTGAACCTCAACGAAGATCTGACCGAGGCAATCGCGCTGGCTCACGATCTTGGCCACACTCCTTTCGGCCACAGTGGGGAAGAGATTCTTGCTGAAATCAGCGAAACAGGCTTTCATCATGCTTCGCATGGCGTGCGGGTAGTCACATTTATTGAAAAGAACGGTCAGGGCCTCAATTTGACGCGTGAAGTCATCGACGGCATACTCATGCACAGCAAGGGGCGGCATGGCTCGGCAACCTTTTCCGGGGAATCAGCGCTGCCGCTTACCGTTGAGGCGCAGGTAGTAAGAATTGCTGATCTGGTAGCCTATATAAATCATGATCTCGACGATGCAATCAGAGCCGGCGTTATCACGGTAGAAGACCTGCCGCGTGAAGCCCGAAAAATTCTTGGTGATCGCCATTCACTGCGCATCCATACCATGGTTCGTGATATAATCGACAACAGTATCGGCAGTGACCTTATTCAGATGAGCGAACCCATACGAGCGGCTACCGCTGAAATGAAGACCTTTTTATATAAAGACGTCTATACGCGCCCGGAGATTGACATTGCCGTGCAAAAATCCAAACATCTGCTCGGGCAGATGGCAGACTGGTTTTCGCAACATCCTGACGAACTGCTCAAACATGTCAGATACCCGATACCTGAGAACCAGAGCTTTAACCGCACTCTTGTCGACTATCTGGCAAGTATGACCGATGATTTCGCCCTGCGAAGATTTCAGGAAATTTTTGTGCCGCATTATTATACTTTCAGCGACTTCAAGGCGCGCAAAACGGAGAATTGCCTGTGAAAATGCTCTCTATCAGCAAAAAGCTGCTGGCCGGATTTCTGTTCATTCTGACGATATTCCTGGCTGTTTCGGCCCTTGCCGGCTATAACATGCTGCAATTGCGCCAGATGGTCGATTTTCTCAAGGGGAATTATACTTCGGCAATGCTCAGTTCGCAGGAACTGATGGCCAACCTGCATCTTGCCTCTTCTTCGGCTGCAGAAATAATAAGGGCGCCCCGCAATCGCGAAGAGCTTATCAGCTTTTACAATTCAGCAAAAGAAGGCACATTCAGCCGTTTTGACAATATCGACACGAGTCTCAAGGACAGTTTTCTCAGTGGCGCGCCAAATATCGTAGCCTTCAAGCAGACTACCGAGAGCAACATACTGGAACTCTTCGACCTTACCGACGGCTACCTGGCGCTACCGACGGATGTTGAGCTGAGCCCGGCCAGCGCAAGCGAGCTGCTTGCCGCAATACGCGACAAGGAAATTGAACTTACTTTAAAATGCCGCAGTCTCTGCGAGGCACTTGCCAATTATTCGCGCTCAATCACGCAACGTTCTACCGACACCATGTTTACCATTATGGGTTATGTGGTCAAGATTCTTCCGGTAGTTCTGCTGATCGTTGGCATCGTCTTTACCATGTTTATTTCGAAGGGCATTTCACACCCGCTCGAACGTATTGTCAGTTCGATGTCCGAGGCCGAAAAAGGTCATCTGCACACCCGTCTTACCTTTGACAGCTCCGATGAATTTCAGCGCGTTGCCGAGAGCTTCAATCGCATGCTCGAAGGCATCTGCCAGATGATCTCAAAGGTTCTCGAAACCAGTGACGACCTGGCAACCAGCTCGCAACAGCTCAGCTCAGCCTCAGTTGAATCGGCAGCAACTCTGCTCGACATTTCCAAAAACGTGAACGGCATCAACCAGTCTTCGCTGGAAATTTCGAACAATCTTGAAAAGACGACGACCTCGGTAGAAAGCTTCTCAGAATCGGCGCAGAAGGTTGCACAGCTGGCAGAAACGGCGGTTAAAGCGGTCAGCGTTACTACTCAGGCGGCTGACAAGGGCGGCAAAACAGTTAAGAAATCGGTCGAAATGGTCGGTAAAATCAAGGAGTCCGTTGATATTGCGACCCAGGTTATTCTTGACCTCAATTCGGCATCTCTGCAAATCAGCGAAATAGTTAACACGATCACGGCCATTGCCAGTCAGACCAATCTTCTGGCACTCAACGCCGCTATCGAAGCAGCAAGAGCTGGCGAACAGGGCAAGGGCTTTACGGTTGTTGCCGGCGAAGTGCGCAAACTGGCTGAAGAATCAGCAGAAGCCGCCGAAGCTATCGGAACCCGCATTGAAAACATTCTGACCAAGACACAAAACGCGGTTGACTCGATGACTCTCGGGCGTGGCCGCGTTGATGATGGCATAAGAATTATTCGCGAAGTCTCGACCAGTCTCGATAACATTATCAGAAACGTTGATGACGTTAACAAAAAGATCAGCGAGATCAGCGCAATTTCTTCTGAGCAGTCGGAAAACTCGCTGGTAATGACCAGAACAATTGAGGATATTACCAGTCTTACCAAGGTTAACGCCGAGCAGCTGGGCATTGTGGCGACTTCTGTAGAACAGCAGACGACTACGGTTTCTCAGGTATCGAGCTCAACCGAAGATCTGGCTACCCTGGCCGACGAACTGCATCTGCTGGTTTCGCGCTTTACGATTAAAAGCTCTGAAAACCGGCCAGCCTCATAACGACAGGCAGCAGAATCGCCCAGAGCATCAGGGCCGATGTGGCAATCAACACCCTGCGGTTGTAGCTTGCGGTTCGTTTTGAATCGAGCGCAAAAAAATAT
>MFYY01000270.1 GCA_001787855.1 Candidatus Riflebacteria bacterium GWC2_50_8
TTTATGCCTGGGAACTGCCGATCTCAAATTTTTATCAGGATTTATCCACCAGGAATGACTGCTTCTTCACGGCACAAAATGCAACCATTCTTTTTTTGAAACTTAAGCAGTTGATCTCGCTTCATCTTATATTGCTATTTTCTCTTCAAAAAACTCTTCTCCGGCAGCATGAATAGCATCTCTTCGATTAAACTCCAGAGCCTCCTTCAAAGCTTCCTTGAGACTTATAAGGAGCTCAGGCTTGGTGCGTTCCTGGCAGTTGACACCAGGAATCTCTTCCACCCAACCAATCCACCATTCACCCTCATTCTTAATTATCACAGTGAATTCTTTTTCCATCGAGAAACCCCTTAAATTCATAGAAGATTCAGGCCAGATCTATTCTATCAATTTTATCTGGTTTTGCATACACGTCTTTCCAGCTGATGCCGAAGCGCTGCAGGTATTTGCGCAGGCGGTCGGAATCATTGGTTGAGCGCTTTTTCTGCAATGAGCCGGCAAAGAGCTTTCGCCCGGCTTCAGCCATGTTAGACGAATTGCGACAGATTTCCAGCACGGCGGTGAGCTGAAGACGGTCGAATAAATCGAGTTCAGCCAGCTGCTCTGGTTCAAGCAACCCGACAAGGCCTGCTTCGTGATCTATAGAGTTTTCCTGGCGCCATTCGCGGCGAAGCCGCTCAATTTCGATTTTGACATCGCCGGCGTCAATGCGGTTTCCTTCTGAGAGAGTTATCATTCTGGCCAGCGAGTTGTTCAGATCTCTAAAGTTAGCCGCCCATGCAGACTCTGCTGAACCGGCAAATTTAAGATAGGCTGCTTTTGCCTCACTGCTGAAACTTACCGGTTTGCCGAGCTCTTTTGAGTGAAGTTGAAGCTCATATTCGATATTGGGCTCAATGTCTTCAGGGCGCTCTTTGAGGCCCGGCAAAGTGAACTCCCAGAATTTTATTCTGGCGAGAAGATCCTGGCGGAAACGGCCGCGCTGGCATTCCTGCTTGAGATTGCGGTTGGTGCCGGTGATCAGCTGAAAATTGCTGCGGATCTCTTTATCAGAACCAACCGGCAGGTAGAGCTTTTCTTCGATTGCGTTCAACAGCATGGCCTGCTCATCTAGGCCAAGTTCGCCGATTTCATCAAGAAAGAGAATGCCGTTGTCAGCCGCCTTGAGCAGGCCTTCGCGGCTTTCAGTCGCGCCGGTATAGGCGCCTTTTTTGTGGCCGAACAGCACCGACATCGCCATGTCACCGCGCAAGGTGGCGCAGTTTACCTCAACAAAGCGGCCAGCGACCTTGCCGCGCTGCCGGCGCAGTTCGTAAATTTGCCGTGCCAGGCGCGACTTGCCGGCGCCGGTCGGCCCGGCAAGAAGAATCGGCGCGTCACTGCGCATGGCGACTCTTTCAACTTCAGCGATCAGCCGGTTGAAAGCGGCATTACGCGTCTTGATACCAGACTTGAGAAACGAAATATCATCACTCGTCTGTATGGCAAAGCGCCGCGCAATGCTGTCATAGCGTGAGAGATCGAGATCTATGATCTCGTAGCTGCCCGGCGGCGTATTGCTGCGACCGGGGCCGGTCTGCAAAAGCCTGCCGTGAAAAAAGCCGGCTTCAGTCAGCAGAAACATGCAGATCTGGGTAACATGCGTGCCGGTAGTGATGTGCAGCAGGTATTCTTCGTCTTCGCGAAAGCCAAAGTTCTGCGAGTAGTTAAGGAGCCCAGAGAACACCTCTTCAAAGTCCCATGGATTCTTAAACTCAACATACTCAACCAATACAGTGGTTTCGGGCGAAATCAGCTCAATATCGGCCCGGACCTGGCTGGCCAGGCTCTCGTCGCGGCGGCTGCAGAGCAGATGAAAGCGGTCGATCAGCAGATCTTCATGCTGACAGACCGAAACCGTGGGGCGCCAGCTTTCCCAGCGCTTATCTTTGCCGCGCCGGTCGAGAACTGTGCCGAGAAAACCGATTACGACTTTTTTCATAATTTACCACCCACAGACAACTAATGGCCTGTCACACATGAGTTCAATAGTTCGATCCATGGCATGCTGCTTTTGCCGGGCTCTCGACGTTATTTCAACGCGAATGCTAACAAACCGCAAATTGCATATACTAAATTATATCATAGTATATAAAATTATATAAATTTTATTAAGGGCTCGCAGCAACAAACCCACCAAACCGGCTACAGCAGAAGATTTCAGACGCTTCAGCAAAACTGGCACGGCGGTTGCAATTACCTTGTTGTCGGTTGATTCGTCCGCTCTGGTGCCCGACCAGTTGGCAAGGGTATGCCGGGGGCGGTTGGAAAGCGAGATCGACACCCTGGATAGCTCAGCGGTAGAGCAATGGCCTCATAAGCCATGAGTGGCAGGTTCGAACCCTGCTCCAGCCTCAACTGTTAACCAACAGTTTCTCGCCGGATGAGTGTTCGTGGAGTCTGCCGGGCCGAAGCTCGAAGCCCCCGCCGGGTCGGGTAGAGGTAGCCGCGAGACTGCTTGCAGATTGCAGATACCGCATACTGACCGGTCGCGAGGCCAGCTTTCCGGAAACCGCAGAAGCGGCAACCTGAAAGATGGAACCGGCGACAGAGAAGTATGCTCAAGCAGGCTCCAGCAGCAGCGCAGCTGGCAGACAAAACGAACATTCTGAAGGCCCGCCAGTTTACGGGCAGCCTCATAGAGGCGGTCCGCAGGTATAGAATCAAAAGGAGACAGATTATGTTCAGACTTATCAAGATCAAAAACGCAGAAACCGGCCTTAAATTCAAGAACGGCAAACTGGTTGCGGCGATGCAGCCAGGCTGGCACCTGGCACGCACTATTCTTGGCGAGCGCATCGACGTGCTCAACGAGAAAGATCTGTTTGTCTGGCATGAAGAAATCGACCAGGTCATCAATTCAGGCCTGCTGAACGATCGCCTTACGGTTGTTGATCTTAAAGACAATCAGCGAGCGGTGCTGTGGATTGATGACCGCTTTTACGCTCTGCTTGGCACCGGCCGGCAGGCGATCTGGACTACACAGAAAAGCATCAGAGTTGAAGAACTGGTAGCAGATGACCCGCGCTTCGAGCACCGCCAGCTCTACAAAATCGGAAAATCGGCTGCAGCAAGCAACCTGCTCGAAACCGTTCAGGTCGAACAGGGCGAGACCTGCGTCTATTACCGCGACGGCAAATTCGTTGCCGAGCTTGAGCCAGGCTTCTATGCCTTCTGGAAAAACGTTGCCGCGCTTAAGTTCTTTGTTGTAAGCAGAAAAGAGAAGGTGCTAGATCTTTCCGGTCAGGAAATTATGACCGCAGACAAGGTCAGCCTGCGCCTGAACGCGGTTGTAAACTTCAAGATCAGAGACGCGGTAAAATCGGTTTCAGTGTGTGAATCGGCTGAAACAGCACTTTATCGCGAAGCGCAGCTCATCATGCGTGCGGTTATCGGAGCGCGCAAGATCGATGAAATGCTTGCCAGCAAAGAACAGCTGACCGCCGAAATTGCGACAATGCTGAAAGGCAAAGCCGAGACTTATGGCGTCGAAGTGACCGGTTTTGGGGTAAAAGACATCATTCTTCCGGGCAAGATGCGCGAGATCATGAACCGCGTAGTTGCCGCGCAAAAAGAGGCCGAAGCGAACCAGATCATGCGGCGTGAAGAAACAGCTGCGACCAGAAGCCAGTGCAATACCGCCAAGATGCTTGAAACGAACCCGACACTCATGCGACTGCGCGAACTTGAGCTGATCGAAAAGGTTGCCGAAAAGTCAAAAATCAATCTGATTCTCGGTGAAAAAGGACTGGCAGATAAACTGGTAAACATGCTTTAATAGCAGAAAATGGAGAATATATATGATCAGGATTGACGGGTCACAGGGAGAAGGCGGCGGTCAGATTCTCAGAACGGCACTGGCATTGTCGGCCTGCACCGGCCAGACGCTTCTGATCGAAAACATCAGAGCAAAGCGCAAAAAGCCCGGACTGATGCGCCAGCACCTCAGCTGTGTGCATGCGGTACAGGAAATCTGTTCGGCAACTGTCGAAGGCGATGCGATATCTTCTCAGACACTCAGATTCGAACCCGGCCAGATAAGAGCTGGCGCATACCACTTCGCGGTCGGCTCGGCCGGCAGCGCGATGCTGGTTCTGCAAAGCGCCCTGCCCCCGCTGCTGCTGGCTGGCAAGCCTTCGCAACTGATTCTGGAGGGCGGCACCCACAACCCGATGTCGCCACCGTTTCACTTCATCAGCGAGGTCTTTGTACCGGCCCTGGCAAAAATCGGCTTCAACTGCTCATGCGAAATTGAGCGCTGGGGATTTTATCCAGCTGGCGGCGGCAAATTACGAGTAACCGCCACACCGGCTTCTGGCAAGCTCAAGCACGCAGACCTGTGTACCCCGGGCAAATTCAACGGTTCATCAGTGCTTGCTGCTGTTTCGAAGATCCCTTGGGAAATCGGCGACGACGAATGTAAAACTGTAGTTAACGCCGCCGACTTTGCAGTTAACGAAATGAAGACGCTCGCAGTCGATTCGCCCGGACCGGGCAATATCGTGATGCTTCGTCTCGATTACGAGAATTGTTCAGCAATGTTTACCGGCTTCGGCGAACTCGGCGTGTCACGCAAAAAGGTGGCAGCAGCGGTCTATCGCGAAGCCAACCGCTTCTACAAATCGGCGGCGGCGGTCGATCCGCACCTGGCTGACCAGTTGCTGCTGCCAATGGCGCTGGCCGGCGGCGGTTGTTTCACTACGACCGAGCCCACGGAACACACACTTACCAACATGAAAATCATTGAGATGTTTCTGCCGGTTTCACATGAAATCAGTCAGGTCTCAGCAAAACTCTGGAAACTTACAATGCAGGCAGTCGAACGCCAGGCCGAAAAACAATGTTTCGCGTGAAACAATTTGTCGCCAGAAACGCCACAAACAAAGGCAATTCGGCAAGAACTATCCAGCAAAAACCAATCAGGCAGACAGTGTTCAGAACATCATCGCCGACCGACTTTGATGTACAGCGAGTACACAGGGACGATTCGGCAAATCTCACAGAGGCTGTTCGACATCTGCCGGTGAATGACAAGAATATAGCAACAAGCTTATTAAGCCTTGAAGGAGGCATAAAGTATGGAATGGATCAAAGATAAAAAATCAGTATCGCCTTCGGCTCGGGTAGCGATCAAATCATGGGGTAACGATATCGAGCCTGATGCACTCAAACAGGCAGCCAACCTGGCCGCGCACCCGGCCATAGATCTGCATGTTGCGTTAATGCCCGACTGCCATGTCGGCTACGGCATGCCGATCGGCGGCGTGATTGCCTGCCGTGAAACGGTAATTCCCAATGCTGTCGGCGTCGACATTGGTTGCGGCATGGGCGCGGTAAAAACCAGTCTGACTGTTGATAAAATCGGGGAATTGCGCGAGATCAGGGCAATTATCGATGGCATCAAAAAACTGGTGCCGGTTGGTGAAGGCAAATGCCATGCAAAGGCGCAGGGCTGGTATGGTTTTGCCGAATATGAAGATGAAATTTCCGGCAATGTACCGAACTGGTTCGATGCTTCACATTTCGGCCATGACCGCAAAAACCTTGGCACGCTTGGCGGCGGCAACCACTTTATCGAGATCCAGGCCAGCGAAGACGGCCAGATCTGGCTGATGCTGCATTCAGGTTCAAGAAACCTCGGTTACCGCATCGCGTCGTTTTATAACAGGCTGGCACTCGAACTTAACGATAAGTGGCATGCTGAGCTTCCCTGTAAAGATCTTGCCTTTCTGCCGGCCGATTCAACAGAAGGTCAGAACTATATTCGCGATATGAATTTTGCGTTGCGCTACGCGCTCGAAAACCGGGCACGCATGATGGCCGCAGCAAAAACTGTCATGGCTGAGCACTTTGCCGGCATCGAGTTTATCGAAGAAATCAACATTCACCACAACTACGCTGCCTGCGAAAAGCATTTTGGCCGCGATGTCTGGGTACACCGCAAGGGCGCAACATCGGCGCGCGAGCAGGAACTCGGCATCATACCGGGCAGCATGGGTGCATCTTCTTATATCGTGCGTGGCCTGGGCAATCAGGATTCATTCAACTCATGTTCACACGGCGCCGGTCGCAGAATGGGCCGTATGGAAGCCAGTCGCCAGCTGACTCTCGAAGAATGTGACCGCGCGATGGAAGGCATAGTGTTCGACCGCTGGGGCAAGGCCGGCGGTTTTGGCAAAAAAAAGGGCAAAGGCGCCATGTACGACTTCGGCGAAGCACCTCAGGCTTACAAAGACATCGACACGGTTATCCGCTGCGAACTCGACCTGATCGAGCCGCTGGTTAAGCTAAGACCGTTGGGCGTAATCAAGGGCTGAACCTATTTCTTAACCAGGCGTATGCCGGTTTCTTCGAGAAGCACGAGGCCTTTCTTGTACAGGCCGCCAATCGCCTTTTTGTAGTTCTTCTTGCTGGTAGCGAACAGCTGATAAATTTCTTCGGCCGGGCTCTTATCGGTTACTGCGAGAAAACCGCCGTTGGCCTTGATTTTGGCAAGAATCTGGTCGCCAATATCGACGATCTTCTCAAATCCGGGTTTCTGCAGATACAGGTCGACACGGCCGTCTTCACGGATATTCTTGATGTAACCGGTAATTTTCTGGCCGACTTTTAGCTTCTGAAAAAGGTCGTTGTTATACAGAAAACCAAGCCCGGAATTGTTGATGACAGCGCGATAACCAAGATCGCTCTGGTCACAGACAAGCAGTTCCACTTCCTGGTTCAGCTGCAGGCCGCCCGGTTTTACAGTCAGGTATTTTTCAAGCTTCGTCGAGCCGGTGATGCGCCGGGTTTTCGGGTCGAGATGCACATAAACAACATAAGAAAAACCCTTAACCATTTTCTGCTGCTGCTCAGAAGCCAGAACCAGAAACTGTTTCGGCATGCCCCACTCAAGCAGCGCACCAGCACTCTCGACGGCAGCGACTTTCAGCAGCGCCACTTCCCCAGGCATGACCAGAGGCTTTCGCATGGTAGCGACAGGACGGTCTTCGCTGTCAAGCAACAGAAAAACATCTATTAAATCGCCTTTTTCAGCCTTGCCGGTGACATCCCAGCCTGGAATCTTCAGTTCGCCGAGTGGCCCGCCGTCGACGTAAATGCCTGCAGTTATGCATCTGGTAACTTTCAGTTTGTTGAAACAGCCAATGGTTGCCATATATCTCCCCTGTTTGCCGGCGCAGCAGATAAAATTGCACAACGAACATGAGCCCGCAGAACTGCGGGGTTGCTCAGCATGGTATAATACCGATGTCAGGCGTAAATGTTCGACCAGTATAACCGATTGGCGCAGTTTATTAAAGCATCAAAAAACAGGAGATACCAATGAAAACGACAGTTGTCAGGCGCAGCCACCTGAGACTTTTTCTGCTTCTGATAAGCCTTGTATGCTGTTCTGGCTCAGCACAAACTTTTACCTCGTATCGCAGCCTGGTTCCGGTGGTTGATTTCGACAAAACAACGACTGAACTTGAAAGGCGAGAGTTTTTACATTCCGGAGAGTCAGAAGTTAAGATTTCCAACCAGAAGCTTCAGCATGTTCTCTTTCGCCTCGACAGCGCCAGTAATCTGCGCAAGTATCACTGTGATATCGCATTTATATTGTACGAATTCCGTGAAGACCAGAGCTATTACAGTAAGAGCGACACCTATAACCGGAACCAGAATATATTAAAGCAGATCAGTTATTATGACGCCAATGGCCGCTTAAAGGGAGATGGCGAATTTGACGACGTTGCCCGCGTTTCTTTCGAAGTTAAAGATCTGGATAAATTTGAAGAAGCCATGAACAAGATTGACGAGCAGGAAGGCAATTACGACCCCGAAGATGCCTCTGAAAATAACATTATTGCAAGCAGCTTCGATTCGAAAGGTATGCTTATCCGCTCAACACCTATTTCAACAAAGGACTTCTGGGATTACCAAAATTTCATGGGCAGACCCTGATCAATCAATTTGGCGGCAATAAACTGCGAAATTATTACCACTCAATCAGTCGAGACCTGACAACAACACACATACCGCAGTCAAAGGCAATACAGCATGAAGCAGAAACCAGCCGACCGAGATATGGCGGGCTTTCTGCGGTGCATGTGGCAGGTAGAAAAGAGTGATCTCGCGGCCGAACATCTGTGGGCTGTACCAAAAAGTTGCTGACAGGTTAAAGGCTTTGTCTTCGTTATCAAAACGGCCACGCGCCCGGTATGAAATGCCTGTCAATGTAGGCTCTGAAACAGGCCCGGATGGCGCGACCACATTTGGGTGCCGGCGAAAGCCATACTCGTCGTCTTCGTAAAACTTCGAATCAGACGACTGATAACCCGTTATTGTGCCGATGGTTCGCACTCCTGCGCAGATATAATAAATGTCGAGAAGCAGCAAAACAGATGAATAAGCACAGAAGGCAATCAGAACGTATTTAATGCCCATAAAAAGCAGAAACAGCACAACACCAAAAAGCAGGTACAGGCCTACTGCATATAACTTTTCTCTGACATTGTTTTTACCCATGTATGCATTATAGCATTCCCCGAAAAAAATACAGCAATCAGCAGAATCCGATCTCAAAGGTATGCTGTAAACCCTCATGTACACTTTGCTTTCTGGCTGTCTGCGATTCATCACCTCTTGTTTCAGAATACCTGCCGTAGTATTCTTGGCTCGATAGTTTTCGTTCTGAGTTCAGGATAATAAATGGGAGGGTTCATGACAGATAATAGACCAAATTTTGAGACCAGGCGCATCTGCCTGATCGTATTATTTTTTGCACTTGTGCCATTGATGCTGCAGGCTGCGGAAATTACTGCAAAGCTGAGGTATGCAAAGAGAATGAGTGAGGCTTTTGTTCTGGAAGCCGCAATTTCGCCAGACAGCAAAACTCTGGTAACCCTGAACGGCGACCAGACTGTTGGTATCTGGGATCTACAAAGCGGCAAGCTTATCAAATCTCTCACAGGGCACAAGGGAAGGCTCATGAAAGCAGCCATCAGCGATGACGGCAGATATCTCGCGACCGGTTCATTTGCCGGCGAAAAGATTAAAATATGGGAACTTGCAACCGGCACCTTTCTGAGAGAATTTGCGCAATTTGACGACCTCGCATCGCTTGCCTTTTCCAAAAACGGGCAAATGCTTGCGATATCTGGAATTCCGGCGGGAGACAAGAAGAATTGTTCCGTTGAACTGTGGGATGTCGAAAAAGGCACTATGATAGCAACACTTATGAAAAAAGATACGAATCAGTTCTATCCTGGCTCACTTCGCTTCAGCCCCGATGGAAAATTCCTTGCCGCCGGCATTCAGAACAAAATGCATAGCATCATGCTCTGGGACGTTGCCTCGAAGAAACTCGCCAAAACGATTAAACACAGCGACGATGTTATTGCAATAGATTTCGGCCCTGATGGCTCCCGAATCGTCGGCGGAGGAATGGGGAACAAGACATATGTC
>MFYY01000271.1:0-4306 GCA_001787855.1 Candidatus Riflebacteria bacterium GWC2_50_8
CGGTGGTCTTCATAAATCATTTTTTCCGATTTTCCACGGGTTGAATAACGGAATATCACATCCTTGGAAATCACTTTCATTTCTTGTTACAAGAATCAAATTGTGAGTTCTGGCAATTGATGCGATCAGGCCATCTATTGTTGCTAATGTTAGCCCCTCTTTTTCTGCAGAAGACTGCATTTCACCCCAATTTTCAGAAACAGTCAAATCAACTGAAAGGATTCTATCTTTATAATCTTCAATCAATGTGTTTAGCCATTCTGTAAGCCTGGCTTTCTTCTTGGAACTCGGAAGCTTTGATACGCCTTTTCTGATTTCACCAATGGTCAAAACACTTAAATAAAGTCGGTCTGAAGGGGTCTCCTGGAGCCATTCAATCAGCAACCTATTTGGACAAGGCTTGACAATCTCTGAAATGACGCAGGTATCTACAAGGTATTTCAAAGGTCGATTCTCCTTGGGAGATCCTTTTGCCGTGTGAGTTGTAATTCAAGACTGGCCTTTGGACAAGATAGTAAAAAATCTTTGAAGGAAGGTTTCGAAGACTTCAATTCTTCAAATTCCTCAACCGAAACGATAACAACGGCTTCTACGCCATGCCTGGTTACGTATTGAGGGCCATTCTTGATTGCTTCGTCAACAATCTGACTAAATTTTGCCTTGGCATCCTGAAGTTTCCAGAATGATTTCATTTTCTGCCTCCCATAAGTTTCACAACCGCCACAAACAGTCTAGTCAGACTGGTCTTAATTGTCAAGCTTATTTCATTCTTCCATCAAACGCCCGTCTCTCATTTTCCGCGTCTACTCGATTGTTCGACAGGTTCTTTCTCAATTTACATGCCCCATTTGCTTGCATCAACACCATTAACAGGCAAATATTCTCCACAATAAGTCATTCTAACTATTGTTCGCCAAACTTGAAACCCATAGGAAAGTAGCCAATCAATGAAATCCTGATTTAAAGAATTAGCTGAAATAACAATCTCTTTAAAATTGCTTGAGATTGCATAAGCTTCAATCTCTTGAATGGCTTGCGAAAACAATTTTTTCTCTTTGCCGAATAAAACCATATTTTGAACAACTAAAGGAATTGGGTTGGTTGTCTCGTGAACTGCTTTCGTTCGTAATATTGCAAAACCATCTTGACCTGAATCTCCAAAAAGTAAGATGTTACCCCATTTATGGTTTTCAACACTTTTTACCTCAATATCGTAATTTAGCCCCTTTACAATTTGGCTTACCTTTTTTGCCAAGGCCACTGGAGGGGAGCATTGTTTGGGAGGGGCAAATATGATTTTCTGAGATGGGAGTTTTAAGGAAAGCTTGAAATGAATTGTTGGATATGCCATCTTAAAACCAGATTTTAAATAGAAGCCAACATTAAATGCTGATTCAGGCATTGTTTCCAGCCCAATGGTAACGCAACCCTTTTCCTTCAGGCACCCAATAGCATCAGACAAAAGCTTTTGGCCAATGCCCAAATTTTGTGAATTTGGGGCAACCCCAAAAACGCCTAACCAACCAACTTCACCCCAAACTCGAGAAAAAATGTAGCCACAGATTCTTTCTGATTCCACTGCAATAAAGCAACCTTCAGAATTTACTTGAAAAGCTTCAAGAAGACTTTCTTTTGTTCTTTTCCTCAAAGTGCCATCCTTTTTGGTTGCATTGAAAGCCAAAGCATCGACAATGGAAACTTCAGACAGATCCTTTTCAGACATTGTTCGGATTTCCATTTTTTACCTTATTCCAAAATTGTCGAACGCCCGTCAGCCATTTCCGCGTCTACGTGATTGTTCGGCGATGAATTTATCATTTTTTAAGAATCGTTCAAGTAAAACATCATCAACATTTTTTCGAGAATCAAAAGCCACTAAGATATAGATATGTTCAAAAGAAACCCTGTACACAATTCTCCATGGCGCAACAATCAATTCTCGAAACAAAAGAAAGCCTTGTTCTTCGAACTCAGGTACTATTCTGCCTCGAAAAGATAAATAATCGAGTTGAGAAACCTCTGTTTCGATCTTTTTTAAAATCTGTCCGGCCGTTTTTGGGTTTTCGGAAGCAATATAGGTAATCAATCTTTCAAGATCAAGCGCAGCTTGTTCAGACCAATTTATTTTAAACCTTTTTTTCATGGTTCTTCAGCTTCTTTTCAATACTGTTAAAGACTGATTCATTATCAATAATTTTACCCTGACGAACCTCCTCTTCACTCATTGAAACCAGTTTCAAAAGTGAAAGTGCTTTACACATTGATTCGTAGCTTTCAGGATCTTGTAAAACAGCCTTGGCCTCTCCATTTTGAGTGATTATTATTGGTCTATGGGTTTCGTTGATGTATTTCAGCAGTTCAGCAGCATTTGCCTTGAGATAGGTAATGGGTTTTATGTCCGATAAATTTGACATTTTTCACCTCCGGTCTTTTTATGATACCATAAAAGAACCGGTAAGATCGGTTTTTTGTTTTTTTTTCGTCGAACGCCAGTCGTGACGTTCCGGCTCTACGCGCTTGTATACGCCCGGCACGGGCGTGAACTTATGAGGTGAGATCGCCCTGGTGGTCAAGTCCTCTGTATTGGAAGTCATATGATGAATATTTTCATACAATACTAGACGAAGGCAATGGCGGAGCTGTGAAGCTCTGTCAGAAGGAAGCCGGAGTGCAAAGCCACGAGCTGACGAACAGAAGCAGCACATACGAGGCCAAGTTCGGGGGCGAGTCTGCACAACAAGACGAAGCCCAGACTTCACTGAACACGGTAAATGCAAGGTTGCGAAGCACAGGATGTGCAAGTGCCGGGCATGCGCCAGGATGGCGCGCTTTGCCCGGCCGTGGTGAAAGTTCACGTTCTTATCCGGGGAGACCTCTCTGACATGCAGCTCACCCGAGCGGCGCTACAGGTGGCAACATCCGTGGTGATCAGAGAGGAGTCAGCAGAGGCCATAGTAGCTTATCAAAAGCGAAGGGCGTGCCTCAGGGTGGTCCACTCTCGCCATTATTGGCAAATATCATGCTCGATGACTTTGCTAAAGAGTTGGAGAAGCGCGGTCTCAGTTTCGTGAGATATGCTGACGACTTCATCATCTTTGTTAAAAGTTGTCGCGCCGGAGAACGGGTAAACACAAGCATTCGCAGCTTCCTTGAAAGTCTTCTGAAATTGGCGGTTAATGAGGAAAAGAGTCGGGTTGGCCCGACAGACGGGACAGAATATCTTGGATTTGTATTCAAGAAATTCAAGGTCCGCTGGTCTGATAAAGCCTTCTGATCAATAAAAACGAACAAATACCTTATGGCATCATGAGATGGAATGCCGTTTGGCAATTCGAGATACTTTTTAAACCATTCCTTGCGGGCCTTAGCAAAGTCTGCAACTTCTTCCCATCCACGAAGGCCGCATAATACGCCACATAATGCAATAAATAGCATGTCGATCATAAGATGCTTCTTATTCACCTCTGAGCGAGGATCTGGCAGGCATGAAAAGGTTTCAAAAAAAGGACCCGACTGCATAGGCATTTGCTGTTTCTCCAATATCGCTATTGAAGACAACATAAACCCATTCAAAACAAAGTACAACCGTGAGTTCGCTCTGAATCAGTCAATAGTTTGCGTTTGCCCTGGATATCCGTTTGCAATATCCACAGCAAGGCAAAACAGGCAAATTCTTTAGAATAGATTGAGAATTATTGAGGAAAAAAACTGAGATTTAATCCAGCAACCTGTGGTAAATTCTATCTGTGCACGTTATTTAGGTCCAAAAATTGGCTGTATTAAATCAAAATGGTCTGCCGGATTGTTCAGAACACACACTCATGAGCAAATACATAATCAAATTCATGGATGCAGAGATATTTTCAAAAATATAATGTCACAAAGTGGTTTAAAGTTAGGTCTTTAGATTATAGGAACCTTATAGGAACCAAAAATTCTTCAGGAGAATGCTATGAAAGTAAAGTTTTGTGCCATGACCTTTGTCACAGGCTTGATTTTGATTGCGCCAAATTATGGATTTTGTCAACCCCAAGGACACCCCATTCCTAGGGTAGCTATTCTCGCTCCTGGCAATCCCGTTATTCCTCCAGCGCCGCCGGGACCTCCGCCCAACGCTGGAGAACCTGGTGGCCCACCACTGATACCTCCGGGACCTCCACCCAACGCTGGAGAACCTGGTGGCCCACCGCTGATACCTCCGGGACCTCCACCCAACGCTGGAGAACCTGGTGGCCCACCGCTATTACCTCCGGGACCTCCACCCAACGCTGGAGAACCTGGTGGCCCACCGCTATTACCTCCGGGA
>MFYY01000271.1:4368-7830 GCA_001787855.1 Candidatus Riflebacteria bacterium GWC2_50_8
ACCTCCACCCAACGCTGGAGAACCTGGTGGCCCACCGCTATTACCTCCGGGACTTCCACCCAACGGCGGAAATTTTGGTGGAGCTCTGCCTCCACTCCCAAACAATCTGGGCTCTGGAGAAGTTCCTTCCGAAGCCCCCGGACCGGCGCCAACCGCCCTCCCCAAGACAGTCTCCGTGCCTGTTCAGAGAGGAAAGGCGTTTATCATGACCGCCTTACCGAATGGAAACAGCGGAACAGAGATAAAAGAGCAATCTGCGTTTCCCGAGAACAAGAATCTTATTTGTTCCAACGGCAAGGTACAGCTTTCTGTCACATCCGAGCCTGTTTGGATCGTTGATGGCGAACTGCCGAAAAAAGCGCCTCTCGTTGGCGGGAGCTCTCCTTTTGGCATGCATGCTCACCCTTCCCTGGTGGATAAAAACAGGGAGAAATCTGTTAAACTAGCGCAAGAACTAGGTGTCTCCTGGGCTAGATTAGTGGGCTACGTATTCTATTTCCGGTGGGTCACAGAAAAAGATAAACTCTTGCAAGAATTGGATGAAGAGATTACTTCGTTCCAGAATGCAGGTGTAAGTATGGTTCTAAACTTTGGCGTTTGTCCCCCTTTACATTTCGTGAAAGAAGGAACTCTTAACCCTGATGACTACCTTGAAAAAGATAGTTATTTCCCCAAGAATAAGACTGGCTTTTCCTCTTTTGTCAAGGCCATCGTGGAAAGGTATGACGGGGATGGGATCGATGATATGCCAGGACTGAAAAAACAAACTATTTGGTGGCAGATAGAAAACGAGCCCTGTAGTGGCCCCCAGGCAACCCATAAAGGATTCGCTGAGCTAATGAAGTTAGGGTATTCCGCTATCAAGGCTGCAAATCCAGAAGCCAAGGTTTTGATTGCCGGGTTTGGTCAGACTCCTGTTGATTCTTCCCTTGACTCTCATGAATTGCCCATTGTTGAGGAAAACTACACCAAACATTACCTTGAGGTTATTCGAGCTTGTGAAAACTCGTTTGATGTTTTTGACATTCACTATTTCTTTAAAAAAGATTGGTGGGGACACCTGGAAAAAGCGATCAAACGTATTCGAAAAGACCTTGTTGCTGCAGGTTTCGACGAAAAAATTCCGATTGTGATGACTGAGTTTGGCACCTATTCCGGGAAACCGAAAATTTCTGCCCAGCTTGCCGATTTATACTATCCCAAGCAAAGCGAGAGAATTCAGGCAAGCGAACTGGTAAAGAACTATGTGGTTGCTTTTGGTTCTGGTGTCCAAAAGATCTTTTGGGCTTGGGGAATTCTTGAAGGGTTTAAATCAGACGAATGTTTTTTTGATTTCACTGGTTTGGTCTACGATGGAAAATACGATGGTGATGGTGGAGAAGGGGTTAAGAAAGTTGCCTTTTTTACCTTAAAACGGATGATTGCCCTCTTGAAGTATTGGAATGGACAACTCCCGAAAAAGGTTTCTACTGAGTCTGGGGTCATTGCCTTTCGTTTCCCTGTCGGAGATGACGGGAAAAATGCCATCATAGCCGTTTGGCTTGATTCCGGAAAAGATGGCGGCGATGAACAATCAGTTCCCACTGAATCCATACCGCCGCAGATTGCCCCCCAACGTGGATATTCCTCGCCGAGTAGGAATACCCTGCCTTCTGGAAGTCGGGAACCACAAGCAACACAGAATGATGACTTAGAATAACAAACGGGAACTGGCTCCATGCTTTTGAAATGTATCAGTATGTGGTCGGAGCCAGTTCTCATTGTCAATTCATACCGTTCGGACTAGTTATCGTTTAGAGCATCTCTAGAGAGAGACTGTGGTCGTTGTGACCGGAACAATTGAGAAAATGCCAAAAGATTCACTAGACACCCGCTCCGATTCTGAGATTGTTCGAGAAATCCTGAACACAAGACCTGGAGAGTTCAGAGCACTGTTTCAAAGGTATTATCCTATGGTCTGCAACATAGTGTGGAATTTTTTTCGAGATGAGGAATTAACCCCAGATCTTTGCCAGGAAGTTTTCTTTCGGGTTTTCAAGGGTTTGCCATCTTTAAAGGACCCGAGTAAATTTAAAGCATGGTTGGCGCAGATTGCTCGCAATGTCTGCATCAATTTTTCCGCACTAAATAAGCAGAAGGAATACCGAGAAGTATCCATTGTGGACGATGAAGAATGGACTTCACACAGGGAAGGGTGGCCAGAAATCAAGCATCACTCTGTCGAGGAGCTTCTTTCGGAGCTATCAGCCAAAGATCGTTTGATCGTTTACTTAAAATACGTGGAAGAACTATCGTATCTTGAGATTTCTCTCATCACCGAGGATTCTGAGGTCATCATTCGGAAGAGGGCATCAAGGGCTATGCAATTTTTAAGGGGAAAATTGGGATGAATTGCTCTGAGCTCACAAAGAAAATCCCAGAATATCTAGGCGGAGAAATTTCACCTTCTGAAAAGGTGGAGATGGATCGCCATTTTTCCTGTTGCAGCCTTTGCTCCCAAGAATTAAAAGCTTACCAAGGCTCGCTTAAGAAAATCCGGGAATTTTACTCCTCCATTCCCTCAGAAGTTCACGACGATCCACTTCCTTATCTTCCCCAGGTAAACTCTAGCGTTTTTTTCCCCTTCTTTCAATTTCTCATTAAGCCTGCTTTAACCTTGGGTTTCGCCTTCATCCTGTATTTTGTATTCTCCACACCACAGACGCACCGTATTTCCTCGCAAAAAGACGAGGCAGGAAGAATTACCATGTTTACCCTGGAATCGGGAGAGATCCGAAGCATTCTTTCAAATGAGGTAATGGTAAATGAAGCGGTTCTACCCACAGGGCAAATCCTTGAAGTGGCCAAGGATTCAAAAGTAGAATTTAGAGAAACCGCAGCATTTTTCTTTCCTTCTGGGACATCTTTTGAACTCGTTGCTTCGGGAATACGCTTGATTGATGGCGGCAGCCTTGTGATCGGCAAGCCAAAACATCCAGAATTTTCTGTTTTCACTTCGGCGACCGTGCTCAATGTTAGAGGAACCAAATTTTCCGTTATTGCGGACACCCAAAATACTGTGGTTTATGTGAATGATGGCTTGATTTCATTGAGGACTAAAAACATGGGATTTTTTCTGGAAGCAGGTGAAATCGCCTGGGTCCGAGCGGGGGATGCTCCACAAAAAAACCATGCGCCAGACCAAAAGATCCCTTTCACTTTGACCGATTCACCGGCTAAAGTAGTTGAAAGACTTGAAGCTAAAAGACCATCATCTCCCCCCCCCGAGGAGCATTTACGTCAGCATTCATCGCCTTCAACCGAGCATCAAGACCTCATTCCTGATCTTTCTCCGCCGTTTTCTTCTACTAAGGCTTCCGCGACTATTCCTGCCGCAGAAGAAGAAACAACTCCGGGTTCTTCGCCCAGGCCCTTCACTGGCATTAGGGATTCATCAGAGGAGGTAGATTCTCTCTATGAAAA
>MFYY01000271.1:7838-17670 GCA_001787855.1 Candidatus Riflebacteria bacterium GWC2_50_8
ATTTTTTGCTACTATCCCGGGTTACTTTTCTCTGCACCACCATCATCAAGCCTTGCTGAGGCCACAATGACATTGCTGAACATTCCAAATCGCATTTCCGAATTGGAGGAATACTTAGACGCGTTCCAAAGACTGGATATTGCACCCTCCGGGAATCTTAAGGCATCACCAGACAACTCTCCTCTGAATTCTTCTTGCCAACTGAAGTCACACGAAGGTTTCCCCAGAATGGGAATAGAAGCCGTTTATGATTTTATAATGGCGATTAGAAAAGACTTCGAAAAATATGCGGGTGGAAAGGAAGGGAGAATGTCACGGTTGCAGTTTGAGCGGCTGGTCAATGACAACCGGCTCCCTTCGAACAAGGATTCAGAGGCTTATTTCCAAACACACGACCGTGACCAAAATGGAACCTTAAATTTGGAAGAATTCACTCCTTTTCCTGACGAGATTTGTTCAGACTTTGATTTAAATACCATTTCAATGGCTTACGTTTTAGGAAAGCCATACCCAACCGGGCAAAAGCCAACGCAAAACCCAGTTCTCAACGCCTTGGGAGCGATTCCTTCGCCTCCTCCCCTGCTGATTCCGTATCGCGTTGTTGAGCAAAGAATAAGAATTTTAGCGCGTTTCATCGGGGGAACAACTTTTCGGGACACATACGGGCGACTCCAAGTCAGCGATTCGAACGGAAAATTGGTTGACATTCCAGCTGGCATTGTACCATTTCAAAAGTCCGAGGCGTTTGAAAAACTGAGGGCACATGCAAAACAAATCGGAGGAACATTTATTGAAAGCAACGAAAATGGGTTGCCCACGCTCCTGGATCGATTTGGAAATCAAGTAATTGATCAAATTCCAGAGGCATTGCGCCCACCATTTCTGGACTCTTCAACCATGCCGAATGCCACACCACCTGCTCCTCCTGATGAGCAGATGGAGTGAAACAATTTTTAGCCTACGAGAGGAATTTTTTGATAAAGAAAAATTTGGAATCTTCGGTGTTTGAAGGACAGACAACCGAGGAGACAATGCGGTCTTTTCGCCGGGGTAACACTACCCTTGGTGTCGTTGTCGCCATCCTTGCCATTTTGGGAATCCTTGGCTTTTCACTAAATCGAAGTCTGGGGGAAAAGCTGAACACGGTTCACTCCCATACTCTTTCGTGTTTACTTGATTTAGCGGCAGTGGAAATCTCCGAAGTCGTTTTTCATTCCCTTGAACGAAAGGGAATTACCACCTCTGACAGTTTGTTCTTACAGATTCTCGGCGCAAAGCCGAATGATTTTCCCTTAAGCTTGCCTACTTCCTGGATTCCAAAGACCTTTTCCTTTTCCCCTAAAAAAGAGTATTCCAATTTCTCTTACCGAATACATCTTGATTGCATCGACGCAGAACCCATTCTCGCTTCAGGTTCCTGGAACGACCCTCAGGAAAAACTTTTCAAAATTCGTTTGAATGCCGAGCTTTCCCTGGGAGAAAGCCGGTTCAAGAAGATGACAAAGAAATACACTTTGACTCGTTATGCCAAATGCCAAAATCTCAAGTTGCCAGTCATTTCCAAATTCACTCTGTTCGTAAAAGACCCCGAAGAAACCTCTGAAAAAAAACAAGGTTACAATTGTCTTAGAAACTCCATTACTGGAAAACCCTTACCAGCAGCAAGAGGCGAGCCGGATTCCCCGTTGATTCTCTTTAACAGCTCATCACTCAAGGAAGACAACCTACGCAAAACCGGACATGTTTTCCTTGGTGGAAACCGGAACATAGAACTGCATCTGACTGCTGGCGGGGATTCATATTTTGGCGAATATTTTCAATTTTTCAACATGGGCAAACCAGAATCCAAGCCACCTGTTCTGACGCTATCCCCCCTTCCTCAGACCTCCGCATTTTCCTCAGGAATTGACTTTTCTGATGAATCTGGAATCAAACACACATTCATTCCTATCATCAGGGGTGTGTTTGGAGGGTTCTACCTTCAAGATGAAAAATCCCCACCTGGCGACATGGATAGCCGTGGCGCATTAGGGGCTTACTTCTCATCCAGCGCTTCCCGACCCAAAAGCTCATCTTTTCTTCATTTGTATGGAAATTTAGACCGTCCGTCACCTACAGTCGTGATTGGAAGGGTTAAGCGCGTTTACTCTTTTTTTACCAGAATGTTTCTGAAATCAGGTCAGGAGAATGTAAAATTCGGCCCATGGCTTTGCGCTCCCGCTAAAAACTCGGGAGGATTTTGGGAAACATTGTCCAACCCCCAAGGTTTCGTTCATGGAGAGAAATTCTATGAATTGGATCCTCCCATCACCCATCGGGAAATTTTTTCTTCCCAAACGGCTTATGAAAGCATGGCGAGTAGATTAATCATGGAAGATTACAATTACGCCTTTGACTGGTTGATAGACTCAACAGGCAGAACCCCTCCACCAGAAGTCTTCCGCGAACATGGCGGAGGAGAATATATCCAAACAGGAAAGGCTGTTGAATTTCATTTGAGCAACCGCACGGAGTCGTGTGTGATTGACGTGACCTCGATTAACACCCGGGATCTGATTGAGAACAGAATCTCTTACGTTGTAGAAAACCAGGCCGAACTGGAATCTATTTTTATAAAGCAACCGGGAATACTTAGCCTGCGTGGGAAAACTGTCTTCGTAAGAACAGGACCGGTTGAATTACCGAGAGGAATCTCCTATGATTCGTCTGGAATATTGGTCGTCAATGGAGACATTAAGATAGTCGGAGGGATAACTTGTCAGAGTTCAAAAGAACACATTCTAACCATTGTTTCTCGCAGCGGGAACCTTGAGTTGACCGGGACAAATGAAGAAATACGCGCGTATCTCGTTGCTCTTGATGGCTCAATAAAATGCACATCAAAGGCCAGAGTAAAGATCCATGGCGGAGTGGCGGTAAAAAATCTGATTCCATCCGACATCCCAGGAGGGGGCACAATAACCTTTGATGAGAACTTTGACCCAACAAGTAGCAACGGGGCTTGTCATTACTCCATTCAAATTGCCGACTTTAACGAAACCTGGAATGTGGTGATGCAATGAAAAAAAGACTCTTTCAAATTGGATTTGGACTGGTGGAAATCCTCATTGCAATGACCTGTTTTCTTTTTGCAATTGTTCCTCTTATTGGTTTGTTCTCCTTTAATCTGGAGAGTGCAAAAAACCTTGAGGCCAGATCCTTCTCTCTTTCAGCGGCTCAGGAGTTAGTAAATCAGATTCGTTTAATTCCGGCCAATTCGCTTCCAAATGGGGTTTTCCCCCTGACACTCTCTTCAGGAAATTGTGTCATCGGAAAAGGCAAGAGAAGTGTTGAGCTTTCTTTAAGCTCACTTCCGCCTGACTTTCAGAGATCTATTTCGATTTCCGAAAACACTGATAGTCAACAGAAAACACTTTCGGTTGAGGTTATATCTAAGCTGATGCCCACAGCAAATCTTGAAATGTCTTGTACTCTCTTTGTGGATTTTTGAATATGAAAAACGCCCAACTTTCCCCTCAGGGCCATCTGCAAAAAAATGGCATATCATTTGTCGAGTTAGTGATCGTAATTTCTATCATAACTCTAGTTTTTTTCAGCTTATACCGTTTTTTTCAAGTATATGTTCTTCTGCATCAAAAAACGGATGACAAATTGGAAAATGTTTCCGAAGCCTGGCAAGTTCTCCGGGTACTAAATGAAGATTTCTTCCAGGCCGACTTTCCCGATGGAAATCCAGAACGCTGGCGGGAAATACTGCAAGTGGAAAGCGCTGAAAGAATAACCATTTTCCGACGTAATGGAGACACAGTCGCTCCCGTGAACTACCTGATTGATTCTGAACGGGGCAACCTCTCTCGTGAATATTGTGGGAAAAGGACTTCACTGGTCCAGGGAAGGTTTAAAAACCTTAATATTGAAATGAATGCTAAATCTCAGGGCCAAAACCTTTTTCCAAGAACCATTTATTTTCGTGTTCGAATAGAACTGGAAAACCCACGAATTCAAAAGGCTGTGAAAAATGGTTCCTTCGTTCCACTCAAAGACTTCAACGTTGACATCAACGTGTTTCCCGCTTTTTTAAACCAATCTCTTTCCCGGAGGTATTTCCACAAGGGAATACCATGATTGCCCTCTCACACACCACATAAATCCAAGTTTCACGACCACTTACAATTCACAAAAGCCCGCCTTATTAGTGCTTACACAGCATTCCAAATGAAGGCAATGGTAGTTTCGATAAGGACTTCATCTAATCGCAAGCGCCCAAAACGTTCACTACCACGCCCCCGCCAGATTAATGCTGAGATATGATCAAAAGTTGTGTCTGGAGTAAAATGAACGTAGCCTTTCCATGAATAAAACCCGGGGCAAAATAATACAATAAATTGGTCAAAATAAAATGCTATCTAAATTAAACTGCAAAATTAGTCTAATTCAGTGTGCGAGGCAACAATGCATATATCTCGTTTCCGCGCCGGGGTCAGGATAAGGTAGTGCGAAGCATCCGCAGCATCTGGCCGAATCGCAGCTCTTCTGCCATAGCCGTCAGTTTATCCGCCAGCACGGGCTCCACGGTGCGGATTTCTTCAATGCTATATCTCACGGCGTTGATGTCGAGCTGGAGCAACGCCTGCTCCAGCTTATGGCGCAACTCATGAGGAAGACCAATCAGGGCGGCCGCATCAAATGGCGCCAGGGCCGCAGGCATCGTTTCCTTTTCATAGACAAATCGCACCCCCATATTTCTGGTCAAGGAATTGAGCAGCTCGTCACTTTGATATGGTTTCCGGATAAAATCGTCACACCCAGCCTCCATGATGGTGCGCCGCTCGTCTTCAAGGGCATGCGCGGTGATAGCGATAATCTTCACGTGAGCGCCCCCGGCGCTCGCCTTAATGCGCCTGGTCGCCTCCAATCCGTCCATGACCGGCATGCTGATGTCCATAAAGATCAAATCAGGCCGCCACGCCTCGAAAAGCGCAACCGCCTCCTGCCCGTCGTGAGCCTCGCGCAGGCCGAAACCCAGGGGCGCAAGTATCCGGTGAAGCAACAGACGGTTCTCCGGATGGTCTTCGGCGATGAGCAGTCGATAACTGGGCTGCCCTTGGGCCAGACCTATGACGCGGCGGTGGCACGACTCGGTTGGCATAGCCTCGGCCGGCAGCACGGCTACCGGGATCTCAAAGTGGAATACCGAACCCTTTTCCGGCTCGGAAACAACCCCGATCGCGCCGCCCATGAGCTCCACCACATACTGTTTGCAAATGGCCAGTCCCAGCCCTGTTCCTGCCTCCGCCTGCAGCCGATTCCCCAACTGTATGAAGGGGGCGAAGATGCGGTCTTGATCATCCTCACCTATCCCGGGTCCGGTGTCTTCAACCTCGAATCTCAGGCGCATACGCTCCGGAGCCCCCTGCTTAACCACCATGGCTCGTAGAATTACCCCACCGTTCTTGGTATACTTGAGCGCGTTGCCAATCAGATTGAGCAGCACCTGGCGCAACTTGGCCTGGTCGAACATGATAGAACGGGGCAACGCCGGGGAGAGCTCCATGGTAAAATTCAACCCCCGCGACTGGGCGCGTGCATACATCAACGACTTCATTTCATGCAATAATTGGTGTAGATCCACGGGGGCCTGTTCCAGCACCACGCGGCCGGACTCAATCTTGGAAATATCCAGCACGTTGTTGATCAGGCACAGCAGATACTCGCCGCTACGGTTGATGATGTTCAGACTCTCCCTTTGTGTATCCGTACAATCCAGATCACTCTTCATGAGCTGCGAAAACCCGAGCACCGCGTTCAAAGGTGTACGCAGTTCGTGGCTCATGTTGGCCAGAAAGACACTCTTGGCACGGTTGGCCGTTTCGGCTTGTTCCTTGGCCTGTGTTAGCTGCGCGGTGCGTTCGGACACACGCTGTTCGAGCATCTGGTTGACAGCCTTAACCTGTTCCTCGGCACGCCGGAGACGCCTCACCACAACAAGCAGCGACAGAGTTACACCTAAGAGCAAGGCGAACGACATGCCGGCCGTCAAAGCCGCTTCACGCGAGATCTGCAGGGTGCGCTCCGGCGAAAAAAGGACCACAGCTCCCTGCGGCAACCGCGACGCCGGGATTTCGAAACGCTTCAGTTGCCGATAGTCGAAGAGCATTGTCTTGCCTGCCCCGCGATACACGGGGATAGACTCCGGACGCTCGCCTCTCAGAATTTGCACCACGATCTGAGCCGCCTGGCGCCCCTGCTCGAAGCCGCTGATAACACTGCCCCCCACAGCACCGTAGCCGACCACGAAGTCCCAATTCGTGAAAACCGGAATGGACGTGGCCGCCGAGACCAGTTCTACCACTCGCTGACTGCTGATCCCCTCACCGTTTCGCGTGCGCATGTTGCTCATAATGACGATCGCCGTTTCGGGCTGGAGCGCTCGAAGCGCCTCCAAGGCAGCATCCACGTCGGGGTATTCGGGAAATTCGGTTGTGATACCAGGAGGGAGCGCTGACAGGTCCTTGTCCACCGTGGTGCGGATGGCGCGATAGGTGAGGTCATCCACCATGCCGGGGAAGACAATGCGCTTCGTCTCCGGCATGAGTTTGAGAAGCACCTTGAGCGTGCCGGGCATATCGGTGTCCTCGGCAACTCCGGTGATACCCTTCTCGCCCCGGAACATCGCGTCATCATAGCCGTTTACGCCCATAAACACGATAGGCGCGTCCGGGAAGAGCTCGGCGCGGTGGGCGCGGGCGAAGTTCAAAGCGGCGTTGTCCGATGTCAGTATGATCCGGGGCCGCAGGTTCATGAGCTTTGCGCGCAGGAGATCCAGGATCAGGGTTCCTTTGAGCAGCTCCGGGTTATGCAACGCGTCCAGATACTCTATCCACACGTCGCACGTGGCGGCCAGCGGACCGAAGACGGCGTCAATGCCCTCCTGCTGCGAACGTGTCCACACGAAATCCGGACTATATGAGTGGAGGACGAGGATGCTCTCGCGCCCTAGCTCGTGAGACTCCGCTATACCGTTGCCGTGCTCCCCAGCCACGGCATCAGAAAGCATGCGGATAGAGTTTGCCGGCGGCCCGGCTGGCCGGGCCTGAACACCTGTTGGCTTGAAGCAGGTAAATGGCAGCACCACCATAGACGAAACCATAACGATTTTCAACACTCGCGCCCAAAGCATCTGTCTACGCGCTGACATCGTCATGCTCCTTGAATGGATCGTGGCAGTGTTGGATAGAAATTTTGCTTCTCTCATTTGAAGATACAATGCCGTGATTTATAGCGTCAAGTGAGCTGTTTCTACAAATCTTTTGGGGAAGCTGGAAGAAGTGCTAACACTTGCAACAATTAATGTGCCTTAGCGCATAAATTGCCAGAACTCTCTGATTCTGGCAACAAGAAATGAAAGTGATTTCCAGGGGTGCGATATTCCATTGTTTACCCCATGGAAAACCGAAAAAATAATTATTGAAGACCATCGCACAATTGCATAGACGCGAAAAATGAGGCGGAATCGCGGGTCTTGCTTACGCAAGACCCGCGCCTGTAATCATCACACCAACCCGGCTTTTTTCAATTCGTCACGAAGAATGCCGTATTCGACCTTCGAGCGGTGACGCAGATCCATTGGAATATCAGGATGGAAAATTACCTGGTCCACGGGGATCTCGTTCTTTTCCATGACCCGGCGAATTTCGGCTTCGCGTTCGCTGCACAGCTTCTTATCCTTGATTTCACCGTTGTTCTTCGGTGCTACGACGCAGACGGTTTTCTCCCCGAGTTTCTCGTCGGGCACGCCGAGATAGGCGGCCAGCCGGGCATAGGGTTGACGTTTCAGCACGACTTCTGCCTGCACAGGAAATAGATACTTTCCGGCACGCTCGATAGCGTTGTGAATACGGCCAACGATCCAGATGTTCCCTGTCTCGTCGAGGCGCCCGAGATCACCAGTTCTGTGCCACACGATGTCTTTGTGGTCACGTATTTTTGAGGTCTTGAAGGCTTCGGGGTTGTTGTAATACGAGCGGCAGACATGCTCGCCGGCGACCAGCAATTCGCCGACGCTTCCCTGTGGAACCTCGAGCTCGGCCCACTGCTTGTCGGAAGCAATTTCGATGGGACCACGCACAATTTTGATGAACTTGTACTGCAGTCCTTCGGCGAAGTGCCCCACGTTAACGCCGGCGTCGACGAGCTCGGGATCTTTCTCGGTGACACTGCGCTGGGCGAGCATTTCCTTGCCCGTAATGTGTGCCATCGGTTCGGCCTCGGTGGAGCCGTACATGACGACAAGCTCGGCGTTCGGCGCAATCTTTGTGAATTCCTCAACGACATCACGCGACACAGCAGCACCGCCGGCAGCGACACGACGCAATCCGGGAAGAGTATAGCCCTTCTCGAGACAATACTTGTTCAACCCGTTGAGCAACGAGGGGTTCAGCGTGAGGGTGGTAAGGCCCTCACCCTTGATTTGCGTGTAGAGCACGTAAGGATCGTTGTCTGCCGGTTCTGCCACGTTGATGGCCGGCAGAATGGTGGTCACGCCTGCCGCGAGATTGTTCAGCGAGAAGATCGGAAAGACCGGCAGGTCAAGATCGCTCTCCTGGTATGGCAGACTGGCGTCGATGGCGTAATGCTGGGCGGCGAGGAATCGATGTGAACGGTCAGCCCCTTTTGGCGTTCCGGACGAACCGGTGGTGAAGGTAATTAGCGCGGTGTGCTCCTGCGTGACTGGAATCGGCGCTGCTGCCTCGGGCGTTTCGAGAAGCTCTTCGAAGCGAGCAGTCCACTTTTTCGTACATGGCCCCATGTTAATCTTTATCGGAATGGCTTCGAGAGCAGGTTGCCCCTGCCCCATGGCGAAACCACGTTCGCCCGACAACCAGACTTTTGGCTTGCAGAGCTCGGCAACGTAGCCGAGTTGATCGGCACGTGCAAAGGAATCCAGAAAAATACAGGTAGCTCCCAGCATCTGAAATGCGAACATGCCAGCGTAAAGCCACGGAATCATGGGCACGTAAACCAGTGCGCAGTCGCCCTTTTCGACACCGAGCTTTTTGTAGCCGGCGGCAACATGGACGACCATGTCGTAGATGTCCTTATAGGTGAATATGTCATGTGTCAGCGTCCGCGCGAACGGATTGTAGTCGAACCAGATCTTGTTCTTCGTGTTGACCCACTTCATACAAATTCTGTCTGGATGCTTCTCAAGATGTTCCTGGAGGAAGCTGAAGCAGTTGTTGCGCAAACTTTCGTTCCCAATGTCATAACCAATTTTCGGAAGTGCCATTTTCGACTCCTTAGCGGTAGATGAACAACATGATCACCGTACCGAGTTCTGCTGAGTGGGTTCGCACAAGGCCTGTTCCCTCGTCCGCGCTCCCCACGACTGTCCTGGGTTCGAGCTATTGTTTCAGAGTATCTGCATTCGCTTACGAAGCATCACGGATAGGAATTATAGCTTTTACAAGCCAAAGATACCACTCTTCTTTTTTTCGTGCAAAACAAGCTTTTTCTCGCAAATTTGCATAAATTAAAATCATTATAAACTAAATTTCCTGAAATGAGCTTAACTTGCCTTAGGAAAGCATGTCAAATACAAATCAGGAATATCCTGTTATTTCTATCGTGCTTACACAGGCTCTGGAACAAGTGCGTCAAAGTGGAAAAAAGCAGCTTGAGAGCGATGCGAGCCTAAAGCAAAACCGGGCCAGATTCATATAGAATCCGGCCCGGTTCAAGTTTATGAAAAAAGATCAGAAGACCGCATAATTAACCAAGCTCGACGAAAATCCGTATCTGCACTGCTGATATTGCTATCAGACTTAAGTCA
>MFYY01000272.1 GCA_001787855.1 Candidatus Riflebacteria bacterium GWC2_50_8
TGATCCCAAGACCAGAGAAATGATTCAGGCAATAGAAGTTAAACTCAATATCTTCAGGCAGGCTAAGAGTCTTAAGCTCGCTCCCGAAGAATTCGAAAAACTGCTGAATCTGATTCAAAAGTAATATTCACAACAACACAGGAACCCGATTATGTCACAGAATACCAGTTCTGAAGCTCTTCCTAAGGCTTATGATCCTGCCGAAGTAGAAAACTCGATATACCACGAATGGGAGTCCGGCCGCTGTTTTGCCGCGAATCCCGACAGCGCCCGCGAAAAATACTGCATAGTTATTCCGCCGCCAAACGTGACAGGCATGCTCACCATGGGGCATGTTCTGAATAATACTCTTCAGGATATCCTGGTCAGGCATCAGCGTATGCTTGGCCGTGAAGCTCTCTGGTTGCCAGGTACCGATCATGCCGGAATCGCCACTCAAAACGTCGTTGAAAAGGCACTTGCCAAAGAAAAGCTTTCGCGCCACGATCTCGGTCGCGAAAAGTTTCTTGAACGCGTCTGGAGCTGGAAAGAAAAATACGGCGGCATCATTCTCAGCCAGCTTAAAAAGCTCGGCTGCTCATGCGACTGGGAACGTGAACGCTTTACTATGGACGAAGGCCTCAGTGAGGCTGTTAAACGCAGTTTTGTTAAATTGCATCAGGATGGCTTGATCTACAAGGGCAAATACATCATTAACTGGTGTCCACGTTGTCGAACAGCCCTTTCTGACGAAGAAAAGATTCCAGAAGATACCAACGGTAATCTCTGGTATATTCGTTATCCCCGCAAAGACGGCAAGGGTTGCGTGGTTGTAGCTACAACCAGACCAGAAACCATGCTTGGTGACGTTGCCGTTGCGGTCAATCCGCACGACGAGCGCTATGCCGATCTTATCGGCAAGACCCTTATGCTGCCATTTGTTAACCGCGAAATACCAGTTCTGGTAGACGATTTTGTCGATAAGGCGTTTGGCACTGGCGCGGTTAAGATTACGCCGGCCCACGACCCCAACGATTTCGAAATGGGGCGGCGCCACAACCTCGAACAGGTCATCGTCATGGATGAAGGCGGCGTAATGAACGAACTGGCCGGCAAGTTCAAAGGCATGGATCGCTTTGCAGCCCGTACGGCTATTGTTGAAGAGCTTGGCGAACTCGGTCTGCTTGAAAAAATCGAAGATCATCAGCTGGCAGTTGGCCATTGTGAGCGCTGCAAGACTATTATCGAACCATATCTCTCAGACCAGTGGTTTGTAAGAATGAAGCCGCTTGCCGAAAAGGCAATAGAAGCCGTAAAAAGCGGAGCTTTGCGCTTTACGCCAAACCGCTGGGTTGGTGTTTACCTGCACTGGATGGAAAACATAAGAGACTGGTGTATCAGCCGTCAGCTGTGGTGGGGGCATCGAATTCCCGCTTATACCTGCGGTTCGTGCCGTCATGTCATGGTTGCGACTGATTGCCCGGAGAAGTGCGACAAGTGCGGAGCAACGCAGGGCATCACCCAGGACGAAGACGTTCTTGATACCTGGTTTTCGTCATGGCTGTGGCCGTTCTCAACGATGGGCTGGCCCGAACAGACCGAAACTCTGCGTCGATTTTATCCGACCGACACGCTGGTGACCGGCCCCGACATCATATTCTTCTGGGTTGCCAGAATGGTTATGGCTGGTTACTATTTTCTCGGAGAATGCCCTTTCCATGATGTTTACTTCACCAGTATCGTCAGGGATATGAAGGGTCGCAAAATGAGCAAGTCGCTTGGCAATTCGCCAGACCCGCTCGAAATCATTGCGAAATACGGTGCTGATGCGCTTCGTTATACTGTTATATCGCTGGCCCCGGTTGGCCAGGATATCAGATTCGCTGAGAACAAGGTCGAAATTGGCCGCAACTTCGCCAACAAGCTTTGGAACGCATCGAGATTCGTAATGATGAATCTTGAGGGCTCTGATTGTTCTATTAAATACGGAATGCCAGCTGCTGCAAAGCTTGGCGCTGTCGACAACTGGATCGTCTCTCGCATGAACTATGCGGTAGAGCAGGTTGACGCTCTTCTTGCCGAAGGTCAGTTCAGATTTAACGATGCCCTTAAAGTGGCTTACGAATTCATCTGGAACGATTTCTGTGACTGGTATATCGAAATGACCAAGCCGGTGCTTTTTGGCAAAGATGCCGAGCGCAAGGCGGTCACGCTGCAGGTGTTGCTCAGCTGTCTCGATAGCGCTCTGCGCATTCTGCATCCATTTATGCCGTTCGTTACCGAAGCAATCTGGCAGAAACTTCCGGGAAGCGCAGGCTTTCTAATGCAGGCATCCTTTCCGGTTGCTGATGCAGCGAGAGTCAATGTGCCACTTGAACAGGAAATTGCCGAACTTATGGAAGCTGTGCGCGTAATTCGCAATTTAAGAGCTTCTGCAAATATTTCTCCGGCAAAGAAAGTTACGGTCAGGGTTGTTAAGAACGAGCAGACCAGCGCGGCATTCATTAATCACGTAGCGATGATTCGATCGCTGGCCGGCGTGGAAAGCCTGACCCTGGTAGATGGCAAGCCATCGGGACATCTCGTTGGTCTTCTCGGTTCCTGCGAAATATGCCTTGATCTGGCCGGCCTGATCGATGTTCCGGTCGAACTGGCCCGCGTTGATAACGAGCTGGGCAAGATCGAAAAAGAAATGGCAAAGATCTCGGTTAAACTTGAAAATACCGACTTTGTCAGCAAGGCTCCGGTCGAAGTTGTTGATAAGATTCGTGAGGGCATTGATGCCTATCAGCAGCAGATCGTCAAGCTTAAAGAATACCAGAAAGAACTCAGGAGTATCTGAAAGTGAAATTCAGCGCAACACCCAAAGAACAGCTCGAAATAGTGGCAACCGGTGCGGCTGATATTGTCTCGCGCGACGAACTGCTGAAAAAATTCGAGAAATCATACGACACTGGCAAGCCCCTGATTGTTAAGCTAGGCGCCGATCCTTCGGCACCTGATATTCATCTGGGGCATACTGTTGTATTGCATAAAATGCGCCAGTTTCAGGAACTTGGCCATCAGGTGGTGTTTTTGATCGGCGACTTCACCGGTCGTATCGGTGATCCTACCGGCAAAAAGAAAACGCGCCCGGCTCTGACTGAAGACGAAGTCATGGCTAACGCCGAGACTTACAAGGTTCAGATTGCCAAGATTCTCGACCTCGAAAAAGCCAGGATTGTATTCAATTCTGAATGGCTTGATAAAATGACTTTTGCCGATGTTCTCAAGCTTTGCGGTCAGTATACTGTTGCCCGTATGCTTGAGCGCGATGATTTTTCGAACAGGTTCAAAAACCAGGTGCCGATAAGCGTTGTCGAATTCATGTATCCTCTGATGCAGGGCTATGACTCGGTCGCACTCAAGTCTGACGTTGAGCTTGGCGGGGTTGACCAGACCTTTAACCTGCTGGTTGGTCGTGAATTGCAGCGCTCATACGGTCAGGCCCCGCAGGTTACGCTGACCATGCCGATTCTCGAAGGCCTCGATGGTCACGAGAAAATGTCGAAGAGCCTTGGCAACTATGTTGGCATCAATGAGGCGCCTGGGCAGATTTATGGCAAGATCATGTCGATTCCTGATGAGCTGATGATGAAATATTATGAGTTGCTGACCAGCCTTAATGTGTCAGAGCTAAAAGCGATAAGAGACCGCATCGTCGAAGAGCCAAAGGCGATTAAGATGCGGCTGGCCAGGCAGATTGCTGCCCAGTATCATGGCGAAGAAGCTGGCGCCTCTGCCGAAGCTGAGTTCGAAAAGATGTTCGGCAAATCTGGTGACGGCATGCCTGATGAAGTCGAAGAGCTCGAACTGGCTGTTCCAGTCGGAGGTCTGCCGCTTATGCGGCTTCTCACCCTTGGCGGTCTCGCCGAAAGTGGTGGCGAAGCAAGACGCCTGCTGCAACAGGGCGGGATCAAGATCGACCAGGAAAAAGTCACCGATGGTCAGAAGATGTTTTCAGCCGGATCCTCTTTTATCGTTCAGGCCGGCAAAAGAAAATTTAAAAAACTTACTCTCAGACCAGAATAATGGTTTGACCGCATTAAATAAGGAGACAATATGTCACAGATGATTCAGCTTAAGCTTCCTGATGGAAAAATTATTGAGCTGGAGTCAGGCGCAACCGTAATGGATGCCGCCGCCAAAATAGGCCCCGGGCTGGCAAAAGCCGCTCTCGCCGGCAAAATAAATGGTGAAGTAACCGATCTGCGAGTTCCTCTGACCAGTTCAGCCGATCTTGAGATCATAACTTCTAAATCTCCAGAGGCCAGCGATGTCTGCCGGCATTCAATGGCACATATCATGGCTGAAGCAGTGCTCAAGATGTTCCCAGACGCACAGTTCGGTATCGGCCCGGCAATCGAAACCGGTTTTTACTATGATTTCAAACTGTCGCGCGCTTTGACCGTAGAAGATCTTGAACTGATCGAAAAAGAGATGGAAGCCGGTATCAAGGCAAAATCACCCTTTATCAGAAAAGAGCTGAGCAAAGAAGAAGCACTCAAATATTTCACCGAAACCAACCAGCCTTTCAAGGTTGAGCTGATCAATGAACTCGGCGACCAGACAATCACTACTTTTACGCATGGCGGCTTTACTGATCTCTGCCGTGGCCCTCACGTCCAGGATTCTGGAGCGGTCAAACATTTCAAGCTGCTCAGCGTGGCCGGCGCCTACTGGCGTGGCGACGAAAAGCGCCCGATGTTGCAGCGTGTCTACGGCACTGCTTTCAGCAGCAAAGAAGAGCTTAAAGAACATCTCGATCGTCTCGAAGAAGCTAAAAAGCGCGATCATCGCAAGCTTGGCAAAGAGCTTGACCTCTATTCAATTCACGAAGAGGTAGGTCCCGGGCTGGTTTTCTGGCATCCAAAAGGCGCCAGAATCAGGCACGAAATTGAAACTTTCTGGAAAGATCAGCACTATAAACACGGTTATGAGTTAATTAATACGCCACACATCGGCCAGAAATGGCTCTGGGAAACCAGCGGACATCTCGATTTCTATAAGGAATCGATGTACAGTCCGATGGAAATTGACGGCGCGGACTATTTCGTCAAGCCGATGAACTGCCCTTTCCATATCATGATCTACAAGTCGCAGATGCGTTCTTATCGCGATCTGCCACTGCGCTGGGCCGAGCTCGGCACTGTTTACCGCTATGAAAAAAGCGGCGTGCTGCATGGTCTCATGCGGGTGCGCGGCTTTACTCAGGATGATGCGCATATCATCTGCACTCCTGAGCAGATCGAGAATGAAATTCGCGAAGTTCTGCGTTTCAGTCTCGGCATCTGGAAGGCTTTTGAATTTAAGGAAGTTAAGGCCTATCTCGCTACCCGCCCTGAAAAAGCCGTTGGCGAAGAGTCTCGCTGGGCAACCGCGATAGAATCTTTGCGCAAAGCCGTGGCGGCCGAAGGCCTCGAATGTGAAGTCGATGCAGGCGGCGGCGCTTTTTACGGCCCGAAGATCGATCTGAAGGTCAAGGATGCGATAGGTCGTGAATGGCAGGTAACCACCATTCAGTTCGACTTTAACTTGCCCGAACGCTTTGATATGACTTACATTGGCTCTGACGGTAACAAGCATCGCCCATACATGGTGCATCGCGCTCTACTAGGCTCTATTGAACGCTTCTTCGGTGTTCTCATCGAGCATCACAGTGGTGCTATGCCACTCTGGCTGGCGCCGGTGCAGGCTGTTGTCATGCCGATTACCGAGAAGCATCATGATTACGCCCGCAAAATTGTCAGCAGTATGAAGTTGCAGGGTATACGTTGTGAACTTGATGATCGCAATGACAAGATCGGTTATCGCATTCGCAATGCACAGATGCAGAAGGTTCCATTTATGTTGATTCTTGGCGACCAGGAAGCTGACGACGGCAAAATCACTGTTCGCCTGCGCAATGGCGAGAATCTGACTGGTATCATGCTTGACGATTTCATCAGGGAGCAGGAATGGAAAAAAGTGTCAATCTGAGTTTGCGAGATGTTGGTGATCTGATCTTTCGCATAACGCAGCGTTATCTTTTCCGTAGAAACGAAGATCTCGGCCTGGATGTTACTCTTCAAGCCAGTTCTTTGCAGGAAACGATGATTTTGCGTCTGCTTGACGAGACGAGGTTACTGGTAAAGACCTTTCCGCACAAGAATTTCTCGAGCGAACTGGTTTATCGTATTGAAGTATACAAGACGCGAGAAGGCGATATGCGCGGCAACAAGATTGCTTTTCTTGAGGCTTCGCAGCATGACGGGGCGGTAGATGAGATTCATCGTTTCGTGCAGAGCTATCTCTCGCAGCTCGGCTTTTAACAATATCTGGAGGAGGGGCAATATGCAGGCAGTCGTAGATTCAAGGCACGGTGACTATTTTCGGTGTCTCCTGGAAAATGGCGACGTGATAAACGTTTACAAACAGGAACTTAGTGATGAAATTGGTATTGGTGACATTGTCAAAGTAAGCTTTGTTAAAGACACTGAAGCCAGTGCCAGACAGCGGGAGCTGATGAAATAATCTTTTCGGGAGGAAGCTTTGCTTAAAAAAGTAGCATTGCTGCTTTGCCTGCTCTGCATTGCACTTTTTCCGGCAGTGCAGGCTTCTGAAGACGAAGCGGTTCTGCTCAGAAAATCGCAGCTGCTGGTTCAGAAGGCGCAGAGAGCAGAACAGAGGGGCGAGATTGAAGACGCCGTAGCTCTGTTCGAAGAAGCTTATAATACCTATCCCAAGAACATCATGCCACTGATGCTCTGGGGCAAAGTCCTGGTCAAAGTTGGCATGTATGAACGTGCCTCTGAGCTGCTGCGGCAGATTCCCATACAGAAACTTCCTGCCGCAGGGCAATCCGAAGTACATTTACTGATGGGCAAAATTGCCGCGGCCCAGGGGTCGATCGAAGATGCTGCTTCAGCCTATTCTCAATCTTTAAAGGCATTCGACAAGAATTCTGTCGCCAGAATGCGGCTGGCGATGGTCAACCAGATTCTTGGCATGAGCAGCAGGACTGATGAGTTGCTGCGCGATTTTGACAGTTTTGTCGGCTTTGACCTGCCAGAGCTTCGCCTGGCTTTGATGATCGATCTGCAGCTCGCGAATTTTGGCAGAGCCTTGCATACCTGTGCCGAGATGTCCCGTCTGAGGGATGGTATCGGCGATGAGTATGGCAAGCCCTCTTTGCTTGATAATATTTTGAGTTCCCCTCCCGCTATTTTCTTTCTAAATCTGCCATTAGGGCTGGGTGGGGGCATGAGTGTGTTCTATTTTGCCGCTGTTTTTCTGGGGTTGTGTTTTTTTGCGACCAGGCTTACGCCACCAACCGCAATATGGCATAACGTTGTTTTTGTTGTTCTCGGCGTGACGGCAATAATGGTCGCTCAGAGCGCGATGAAGCGTGAACTGTTTCTGGCATTGTTACAGGATGACTTTTCTCTCAACGATTCGATCTGGATTATTCCAAGAATGCTTATTTCTGGCCATCTGGTCGCGATAGCGCTTTTTGCGGTTTACCCCTCTTTCAGGCTTCTGCCTGAAGATCAGCGACCAAAACGCTATGAGCTCTACGGAATCTGGTTTTTCTGCTGGTTTTTCATGGCTTTTGTGCTGATTTTTCAGAGCCGTATCGGCTTTGGCAGCCGAATGCTGTTGCTGCTGGCAACCTTTGCGATGTCGGGTATAGCATCCTTTTTTGTTCCGCTTGGTCGCTTCGTTGTTTTCAGACTGAGCAGTCTGCTGGGTTACGGTGATTTTGCCTCGCTCAGCAAGCATGATCTGAGAAAAAATGGTGGTGTGAGCTTTACTGATGCCAAAATTCTTGAGACCAAGTCCTGGAAGCTGATCGACAAAGAGGAGTATGAAGAGGCCATTATGACTGCCCGCAAGATTCTGGGCAGTTACGATCGCAAGACTTTCCCGCTGCTCTGGAAGGCGTATATATTTGCGTTGATTGCGCGCGAGGATATGGTAGAGGCGCAGCAGCAGATCAGCGAGTTTCTTGAAGTATTTAAGAACACCAGTTCTTTCGAGTCCGGGCAGCTTTACGAGGCGTTTTTGAAATCACGTAAAGGCGATTTTGGTGGCGCGCTGAAAGTTATTCGCGGTCTTCCCGAGCATCGTATCAAGAGTTTTACGCCAGACGAGAACGCTCTTTCGTTGCTCGTTCTTGCCCGTTGCGGGCTTGCCTGTGGCGACAACGTGCAGGCTCATATTGACTTGTCAAAGTCGTTGAATGTTGCAAAGTTGCCGCTTCTAAGAGCCGAGGCCCTTGTCGAAATAGCTGAACTTGATTTTAATCTCAAGTCTAAAGATGCTCTGGGCAAAATCAAGGAAAAGCTGACAGGGCTTTCTGGAGGCGACAAGATCTCAGCATACAAAAACGTAATTTTATCGATAATCGCACAGTCAGACGGCAGAAGCGCAGACGCGCTGCAGCTTGCCGAAAAGGCCTGCTCAGGTAAAATAAATAATAGTCGCGCCTGCGCGTGGTATGGTCATCTATTGTGTCTTTCCGGTGAATTTTCGAAAGCAGAAGAGCTACTGGGCAGAATGGCTCCCGACAGTCATGATGCTAACCGACTCATTTCCGAGGTTACTTCTGCCTCTTGAAATTGCCATTGATTCATGACAGAATAGTCTTAATGATTATTACAGTGGTAGAACAATGGCAGATCTGACCTCTGAACCAAAAACCTTCAAGGATCGCTTGCCGGATATCCTCGGATTTCTGGGCAGCGTGGCGATCGTTGGGGTTGCCTACATGGTTTTTACCAACAAAGTCCCCAAAAACTTCTGGTCATTTTTTTCATACTTTTATGTGCTGGCAATTGTCGGAGCTCTTGGTGTGCTTGGTGAGAAGCTTTCTGTGACGCTTCTGTCTTTTTTTCTCCCTCTGCTTCTGGCCGCCGCGACAATCGCCTTTAAATTCAAGCCTGAACAATACCCGATCGAAGAATGGTGGGAAATATATTCGATCGTTGTGCTGTTTTCGGCGGGCTTTCTGGTGTTTCTATTTTTCAGATTTGAGCAGATCAAAGCATCTGGTGGCGGTGGTGCCGGTGGCGGAGGCGGTGGCGGTGGTCCTCTTAAGGCCAGGGTTGATCCGACGATGGCAGCCAAGTATCGTGAAGACCAGATAAAAAAGACTGCTTCCAAAGATGGCAAAATGGATTCTGCGCTTGGTATGAAGGAGCCGCCCGCCAAGCCGGCTGATAAAGCAGAAGAAAAAAAAGACGGTGCTGCACCGGCGGCTGCCGCCAAGCCTGCCGCGCGGCCTGATGAAACCTCAGAAGAGCGCATGGAAAGAGAAATGCGCGAGATCAAGGAAGAATTCAACAAGCGTGCGATGAAATTGTCGACGACCTTGATGCGCATCAAAAACCTTGCTAAGAGCCTTGATCGCGATCAGATTTTTAACAACATTCTTGAAATTATTACGAAAGGGCTTGATGCTACGAAGGTGCAGTTGCTTCTTAATGACGAAAAGGACGGCAAGTTCTTGATAGTCAAGGCAGCTGGTATGAAGCCCAAGGAATACAAGGATCTCGAAATTCCACACGAAGAAATCAGCATGATAACTCATCTGCTGCATCAGAAAATGAACGAAGTAACCGGTGGCGCTGGTGCTCTCGGGGTCAAAGAATGTGAAATGGACCCAAAGACCAAGGGCCTGGTCGGTCAGGGCGTGGTTAAATCAATT
>MFYY01000273.1:0-8559 GCA_001787855.1 Candidatus Riflebacteria bacterium GWC2_50_8
AGGCATGCCTGTGGAAAAAGTGAGCGACCTTGAGAGATGAAAGACGTATCCGGAAGACAAGTGATTCTCTGCTTCTCAGGGGGACAGCATTCTTCCTGAAGTCAAGTGTAGCGTAATTTTTATGGATACCAAACCTTTCATCTGGTAAACACTATCTGAGTATGCATCATTATCTTTAAACCCATCGGACTCACTCCTATACTTAACCCGCTAAAGATAGGAATTCTTATCAATGTTTGTCACCCCGGTTCAATTTACATTTTTGATCTAATGAGGATTTTTTTCTTGCACAAATCGGGCAAAGTCTGAAGATGGCAAAGGTCTGGCTTCAAGATAACCCTGTATCTCATCGCACCCGATCGACCGCAGAACCTCCCGCTGTCCTTCGGTTTCCACGCCTTCCGCGATCACTTTCAGCTTTAAAGCTTTCCCCATCCCGATAATAGCCGCGGAAATTGCCAGGTCGCCCTGATCATCGGGTAACCCGCGCACGAATGATTGGTCAATTTTGAGCTTATCAAGGGGGAGGCGCTTCAATTGGCTCAGACTTGAATAGCCCGTCCCGAAATCATCCAGAGCCAACTTTAGACCAACGCCCTTCAACATACCCATCGTGGCAATCGTTGTTTCGGCATCGCGAATAACCGCGCTTTCAGTGAGTTCGAGCTCAAGGTACTCGGGTGCAAGGCCGCAGTCCTGCAGAATGCGCGCCACCTCTTGCGAAAGATTTTTTTGCTGGAAGTGCAATGCAGAGAGGTTAACCGCAACTGCAATTGAAGGTAAACCCGCCCCTTGCCATTCCTTGTTTTGTCGGCATGCTTCCCTCAGTACCCACCTCCCGATCGGAACGATCAGGCCCCTTTCTTCCGCAATAGGGATGAATTGCGCCGGGGACACCAGCCCTCGCTCCGGATGCCGCCAGCGAATCAGCGCTTCGACGCCGGTTATTTGGCCGGTGTTGAGGTCCACCTGGGGCTGGTAATGCAACAAGAACTGATTCTCCTCCAGCGCCCGCCGCAGGCCGTGTTCCATCAACAACATCTCCAGCGCTCTTGCATTCATGTTCGCGGTATGGAACTGGTAGTTGTTACGTCCCACCTCTTTTGCGTGATAAAGCGCAGCGTCCGCGCTCTTGATCAAATCGACCACGTCGCTGCCATCATCAGGATAGATGGCGACTCCAATACTGGTAGTGACAGAGAGGTTATGGGCATCAATGGCAAAAGTTCCATTTGAAACGGCGCCGCGGATTTTCTCGGCGACATTGACGATACGTTCGACTCCCCGGACTTCGGAGATCTCCGATAGCGCGACTATAAACTCATCGCCGCCGACCCGCGCGATAATATCTTCGCCGGCACGCGCGATAATGTCGGCTTCGCGCAGGCAGCCCTTAAGCCGCTTGCTCACTTCCTTCAGAAGCTGGTCTCCCGCCACGTGCCCAAGGGAGTCATTGATGTTTTTGAATCCGTCCAGGCCGAGGTATAGCACCGCGCACTTCTCCCGGGCTCTCTTGGCCGCTTTGATCATTCCATCCAGGCGCTCGGAAAAACTTGCGCGGTTAGGAAGACCGGTCAACTCGTCATGAAGAGCCTGGTGCCGAAGCATTGCCTTGTGAGCGATGCTCACTTCTTCGCCCTGCGCGACGATCACCCGGTCCGCTCGCCGGACTATTGCAAACAAGAATAGATAGAGGAGGGACAAACTGCCCAGAACGACGGCAGCAATCTCCCACGTGGTCGTTTCGAGTTGTGCGATGTAATCCGTCACGTCGGAGTAGACCTCCATCACGCCTTCTACCGGCAATTTCGGATTCGTTCGGATCGGAATGTAGGACGAGATGAGATCGCGGTCATTTATTACCTGCTCAAAGGCATCGAAACGGTCTCTAAACGTGATATCGCTCGCGACCCCTCCGGCTTTTGCTGCGAGGAATCCGCTGTTTGTGCTCTTATCCTCGCCGATCTGTTTGGGGTCGGTGGAAAACGCGGTCAGCCCATCGAGATTATAAATCTTCACCTTAACAACGCTCAGCCCGGTCATCTGCCGCAGCACATCCTCCCTGATCCGGGCAACCTCCGGCCGCTGCCTCAATTCGGCTTTGGGAATAGCGGAGGCATTCTTGACGTACGAGGCGTGATTAGGCCAGAGCGTGATTGCGAATATTTGCGTGATGGTAACGTTATCCCGTGTCTCGTGTTGCTCCAGCGCGCTAAAGGCAAAATGCCGATAAAAAAACAGCAACACCGCTAACACGATAAGGACGCCGAGCAAGCTCGTGATGGAAAAGTAGCGAATCAGCCTGAACGGTGATTTCGGCTTCAGAGCAGCGTCGGCCCGGTTTGGTTCATTCGGGTATTTCGTCGGCAATTGAGAAGATAGGCTCATGTATGTGGTCCCTTTGAACTTCATAATCCCCGACAGATGTAATTACCATTAATCGCAACCAGTACACCTGCGATTCCTTATGGGGACGTCTAATGTGTTGAATGGTTCCCTCCCAGTAACGAAGATATTCCTTTCCAATCCAATCTGTCCCTCATGCCGCCAACTTTCCTGAACAATCGGCAGCATGCAAGTGCTAGTGCTGATAAACCATAGGGAAAAGTAAGATTTGTGTCAAGATAAAGTGTGCCTTCTTGTAAACAGGATATTTCCCACCCTCGGCAAGTAGAGCCATCGTCCCATTAATGGCGGTCTCATTTTTCCAAAGGAGAGAAATCGTGCCTGCTTTCGCCACTGTTTATCATGTTGGGATGGAACATTTGCACTGTGCTGAAGGCGCTACAAAGACCCGAGGAAATACGATGCGGATGAGGGCGCGGCAAAAATGACCGGCAACCCCGAAGCGCTGACCGGACCGCATTCCAGAGGTCCAGTCAGCACTTCGTCCCTTCACTTTTCATGCTTTTCCCATGCGCGCCACACAGAAAACAGCCACGCTGATAAACAATAGGGCGGCCGCAATATTAACGGGGGTCAGAAGCGTTCCCGGCAGATATTGATAGAGACCTATCAGGCCGAAAAGTATAAATATGATAGCGGCGAACCATTTCACTGCCCGTTCGGGAATCTTTTTCCCGATGACGATTCCGATGACGATGCCGATTGCATCGGCAATGACCATCCCCGTCGTCGTTCCCAGCCAGACAGGAATGACGGACTGGTATTTGGCGGCCAGGGCGATCGTCGCCAACTGGGTTTTATCGCCCATTTCGGCGATGAAAAAGGCGATCGCCACAGTCCAGAAAGGGCTGAAGGAAAACCGTTTGTCTTCGTTGTTCAGTTCATCGCCCCGAATCGTCCAGAGTCCGAAGAGGATAAAGGAGACGGCGGCGGCAATCTGGATGTATTGAATGGGAATGAAATGGGTGAGATAGTTCCCGACGACCACGGCAAGCAGGTGGTTAATGAGGGTGGCCCAGAAGACAGCCCATAAAACGGTGGTTGCCTTGTATCGCGTCGCAAAAGCCATGGCCAGAAGCTGGGTTTTGTCCCCCATCTCCGCAAGGACAACAAAGGACATGGACAGTAAAAAAGCCGACATGGCTGACTCCTTTCGTTCAAAAAAAAGCGAGAGTTTTAGTATGAACGACATCATACTAAAGCTCTCGCTAATTGGTATTTATCCAACGGCAAGGCCAGGCGCCTGGCGCCAGCATGTTGACCCTGCACGAACAGCTACTCCCCTTTAGTGGCTGGCTACATAGAATACATTCCGGAGAAAGTCAACGAATTTTCTCATTCTGAATTTTCTCATTCAGAAGACAGGATGTATCCTTCCTGGTTTGTCGGTAGAGGCAAATTATTATCAGATGATTGCGCTTGACACCGCCTGGGCTTTTTGGTATTCGGTCCCATAATTAAAGGGGAGTAGCAACCGGCGAAGGTTTCGCCGGGCCTCGTTTCGTCAGCACGGTGGAAGTTCCACCCGGATGAAGCATCCCGCCTCTCGTCGGGATCTCGCAAGACCTTTATTCACAGTATGTTTAACCATGCCGTGGGTAGAGGTTTTTTTATTGCCCGGCGGCGCCGACAAGGAGGGATCATGATCGACTTAGGCTGGTTGGGTCATATTGCGTTCACGTGGGAATTCTTCGCCGCCGTGATGAGCATCGTCTTAATCGACCTGGTGCTGGCCGGCGACAACGCCGTGGTGATCGCAATGGCGGTCCGGAACCTGCCGGGCAGACAGCGCCTGTGGGGGATCGGGCTGGGCGCGGGCGGGGCCGTCGTCGTCCGGGTGATCTGCACATTTCTGGTGGCGCAGTTGCTGAACATGCCGCTTATCAAACTTATCGGAGGGGCGGTGATCATCTGGATCGCGGTCAAACTGCTCACCGAAGCCTCCGAGGAGGAGTGCAAAGAGCGCGAGTGCGGCAGCATCTGGCAGGCGCTGTGGATCATCATCGTGGCGGACATGAGCATGGGGATCGACAACATGCTGGCCGTCGGCGCCGCAAGCCACGGCAACCTGTTCCTGCTGCTGTTTGGTCTCGCGCTTTCGATCCCCTTCGTGGTGTTCATGAGCAACATGCTCTCCAAGCTGATGGACAGGTATCCGGTCATCCTTTGGGCCGGTGCGGCGATACTCGGCAAGGTGGGCGGCGAGATGATGATCACGGACCCGTGGGTCAAGGGCCTGCTGAACCCGCCCAAGTGGGTCGAGTATACGGTAATGGTGTTCTTTGTCGCCTTCGTCTGCGGGCTGAGCAAGTGGATTGCCATCCAGCGCAAGGCCGCAATACCAAAACAAACGCCGGTTGTTGCGGATGGCGCCCGATGATCCGGAGAAATAGTTGAGGAACAACGCGAATTTCTGTTCGGATTCACGTTGGTGAACAACCTCTGCTGGATATCGGCATCGGGAACTGGAGGAATCGCATTATCTCGGTGACTGGACGCAATGATGAACCGGCTGCTTGTGCCACCACACCCGCCTGGTTCGCCGCCGGTCAAGTTCTTGTACGGCACCGGTATAATACAGGAAGGAGCGAAGTTATGAGATTCATCCCCAGGGAAGAAAAATTCTTTGACCTGTTCGAGGAGCTGGCCGACCGGATCGAAGCCGGGGGCAAGCTCTTCCTGGAAATGGTTGAAGGCGGCGTCTACACCGAGGCGCAGACCGCCCGCCTCAAGGAGATCGAGCACGAAGCGGACGTCATCACCCACCGGACCTACGAGAAGATGCACACCACCTTCCTCACGCCGCTCGACCGCGAGGATATCCACAACCTTGTCAATAAGATGGACAGTATTCTCGATATGACGGAGGCGGCCGCCGCACGCATCGTCCTCTACCGGGTGAAGGAGCCGTCACCGACGATCGCCGATCAGGCTAAGGTCCTGAACGAGGCGATCGGAAAACTCAAAGTGATCATCCTCGGCCTTCGGGACATGAAGAACGCCCCGCAGATCCTTCAGGCCTGCGTCGAGGTCAACACCCTGGAAAACGCCGGAGACGTGATCCTGAGAACAACGATGGCCCGTCTCTTCGAAAACGAACCCGATGTCCGCGAGCTGATCAAGTGGAAGGAGATCCACGAGCGGATCGAAGAGGCGATCGATGTCTGCGAGGACGTCTCAAACATCGCGGAGGGGATCGTTCTGAAAAATGGCTGATATGACACTGGTCATCCTCCTCGTTCTTCTGGCGCTGGTATTCGATTTCATCAACGGCTTCCACGACGCCGCGAATTCCATCGCCACCGTCGTGTCGACCCGCGTGCTCAAGCCGCAACACGCCGTCCTCTGGGCCGCGTTTTTCAACTTCATCGCCGCGTTTTTCTTCGAAACCAGGGTTGCCAGCACGATCGGGAAGGGGGTTGTCGACCCCGGGGCGATCACCCTGGCCGTCGTTGCGGCCGGCCTTATCGGGGCGATCACCTGGAACCTCATCACCTGGTGGATGGGCCTCCCTTCATCTTCGTCGCACGCCCTCATCGGCGGGCTCGCGGGGGCCGCGGTGGTCCATGGCGGCTGGGGGGTCCTGCAGGGGACCGGGATCTTCAAGATCGCGATCTTCATCGTCCTCTCGCCGCTGATCGGCCTCCTTCTGGGGTTTCTCTACATGGTCGGGGTTCTGTGGATCGTACGGGACAAGACCCCGTCGAAGGTCGACGGAATCTTCCGAAAACTCCAGCTCGTCTCGGCAGCGGCGTACTCGCTGGCGCACGGACTCAATGATGCACAGAAGACGATGGGAATCATCATGCTGATCCTCTTCGCGACAGGGCACATGGCCACAGCCGATCTCGGCAAACACGCCCCGTGGTGGATCATCATCTCTTGCCACGGCGTGATCGCCCTCGGGACGATGTTCGGCGGCTGGCGGATTGTAAAGACCATGGGCATGCGAATCACCAAACTCGCCCGGTCGGCGGGTTTGCCGCCGAGACTTCAGGCGCAACCACCGTCATCGGTGCCTCGCTGCTGGGAATCCCCGTTTCGACCACGCACACCATCACCGGAGCCATCGTCGGCGTCGGCGCCACCCACCGCCTTTCCGCAGTGCGCTGGGGGATGGCGGGGACAATCGTCTGGGCCTGGGTCTTGACAATCCCGCTGTCGGCGCTGGTAGCCGCCGCTATTTACACCCTCCTGAAAGCCTGGTAAATACCTTCAAGCGGGTTAAAGGACAGAAGAACCCTTGACTCACAATACTCAATGGAATATCAATACCTCCCAGTAGCACGCTCTCATCAAATCATAATGGAGAAACAAAATAATGCATCACCAACACATTGCATCGTGGCAACATCAACATACATTCAACGTCGAGAAAAAGGCGATAGAAAATAAGACATTCATCGTTGTTATCATTACATTTGTGATGATGATTGCCGAGATTTTTGTCGGCTGGGTATCGAATTCAATGGCATTACTGGCTGATGGCTGGCACATGGGCACACATGCATTTGCATTGGGAGTGTCTCTACTTGCCTATATCTTGGCGAGAAAATATTCAACCGATCAGAGTTTTACGTTTGGCACATGGAAAATTGAAATACTTGGAGCATACACCAGTGCGATTGTACTTGGAATGGTTGGAGTCATCATGATTTTTTCTTCCCTGGAAAGACTCCTCAAGCCGCTTGATATCCACTATAATCAAGCCTTATTAGTGGCGGTCATAGGCTTGATCATCAATCTGGCATGCGCCTTCATCCTCAACGTTAAAGACCATGCTCATGAACCTCATCAGAATCATCCTGAACACGACCACTCACATCCCAATAATACACATGATGATTTAAATTTAAAATCGGCATATTTACATGTTGTGGCGGACGCATTAACGTCCGTCTTGGCGATTGTGGCGCTCCTTGGTGCAAAATATTTTAACTATAATTGGTTAGACCCATTTATGGGAATGATTGGTGCAATCTTAATTCTCAGCTGGGCGGCCTCTTTAATCCGGAGCACTTCCAGTATTCTTCTTGAACGTGAAATGGATTACCACCTTGTCAATGCGATTACAGCGCAGATCGAATCCGACAATGATACAAAAATAAGTGATTTACATGTGTGGAAAGTGGCGCAAAATCAATATGCCTGTATTGTGTCATTAGTCACAGGGCGACAATATACCATTGAAGAGTATAAGAAACGATTGAATATGTTGCCAGAATTAGTCCATGTGACCGTTGAAAAGAATTTATGCAGGTAAAGTCAGGAGCTGGGGGCCGGAGCCTATGTCAAGAAACCCTACATAATGGAAAAGATCGGCGTGGCTATTCATGATGAACAGGATAGAATATATATAACGCCATATTCAACAGTACAAACGGTATTCATTGTTTTTTTAGTTTTACATTTTTAAGAACTTGTAGGTGGCGCCGAGAGCCGGAATATTTCATTTTTTCATTGTTCGATCATACAGAGTACCGGTTGAAATATGCGAGGGCTTGGCAGCTATTTTTATCATCGTATCGCCAGAGGAAGCCTTCCTGAAGGCAACAAAGCGGCAACCTCGATGAAAATGCTTAAAATCAAGTGGTAGTCACTACACAGCGATAAATAAAAAGGCCGGATCATTTTGTGCTATAGTCGTCCCATGACGTTCCATTCGCAACACACCCTAACCGAAGAACGATTCCACGGCATCACTCACGGCATCGGCGCGGCGCTCGCTATCGCGGGGCTCGTGGTGCTCATAGTCATCGCGGCACATGGGGGCGATGTATGGCGCATCGTGAGCTTTTCGATATACGGTGGGTCTCTCACCCTCCTCTACCTCGCCTCGACGCTCTACCACAGTTTTCAGAATGAACGGTTCAAACGGTTCTTCCGCCACCTCGACCATCTTTCGATATTCCTCCTCATCGCCGGGACCTATACGCCAGTAACGCTCATCAGCCTGCGCGGGGCGTGGGGCTGGACGCTCTTCGTCCTCATCTGGGGTTTCGCAATGGGTGGTATTGTCTACGAGCTGCTGTTCCTCGGTCGCTATAAATGGATAACGGTGACGATCTATCTGGGGATGGGCTGGCTCGCCATCGTCGCTATAAAACCCATGCTCACAATGGTTCCACGCGGCCTCTTCTGGTGGCTATTGGC
>MFYY01000273.1:8585-9689 GCA_001787855.1 Candidatus Riflebacteria bacterium GWC2_50_8
TGCTCTTCTATGTCCGCAAGAAGATGCGATCCCACCATGTGCTGTGGCATCTCTTCGTCCTTTTCGGCAGTGCCTGCCACTTTCTGGGGGTTCTTTTCTACCTGACCTGATCGGTCATTGCGTTTGCTTCTTCCTGAAAGCTACACACCCGTCGAAGACAGAAAAGATATTTCTTCCAAAGTGTAATTAACGCTTATCACCCCATTTCCAATTTGACATTACCATTGATACATAGTATGTCCCCCGTCGATTAAGACGCTCCAATAAGCGCTTTATCTTCAGAGGTAATGGCTGATCTGCCATCCATGGTTGATCCGCATTTTCGGACATCTTTCGCCAGTCCTTCCGCCGAAAGAATTCTGGAATTTAACCCTGAGGAAAGGAGAACCTCAACAACATGCGCATTGACTTCAGCAGCTTACGGGTAAAACTATTTTCCCTCATCATTGCCATCATGTCGCCGATCTTTGGCATGGTAATTTATGGCGGTCTGCTGGAGCGCAACCATTTTCGTGAACATGTTTTCCAGGAGACGTTAAGTCATGCCAAACAATTCTCTGAGATGCAGGAAAGCACCATCGAAGCCTTGCGACATACCCTTTTTCTGGTTTCACAAATGTTGCAGGTGCACGACCTACGGCGTTCCGCCCTCGAAGGGGTTCTTAAGCTGATTTTAAAGGAAGCTCCCGAACTGACCGGATTATTGTTGGTGAACCCGAATGGCAACGTAATCGCCAGTACATACCAGAACACCACAAAGTTAAACATCTCGGACCGGCCATCCTTTCAGAAGCTCATGCAAACGAAGAGTTTTGTTATCGGCGAATATCAGATTAGCAGGATCACGAACAAACCCATCCTCAATTTACTCCATCCCGTTTTTGATAATACCGGTCGGATAAAGAGCATCATTGCCGTCGGGCTTGACTTAACCCATATAAGTCGCTCCATAAGCAAAACCGGATTACCTCCCGGCGCACAACTGACTATCGTTGACCATACCGGCGCCATCTTATTCCGCTACCCCGATTCAGAAGGCTTCACGGGTAAAACAGTGCAGAAAGGGATTATAAAGGATATCCTTCTAAAAAAAGAGGGCGTTAG
>MFYY01000273.1:9817-12148 GCA_001787855.1 Candidatus Riflebacteria bacterium GWC2_50_8
GCTTTAACGGCGACCTATTTCGGGACCCATATCGTCCTCCTCCGCCCTTTGGGGCGATTGCTCCATACCGCGAAAGAGTTAGGAAGAGGGAATCTTGCTGCCCGTATGGGAGATTTATCGGAGACAGGGGAATTGGCTCAACTCTCCCTTGCCTTTGACCACATGGCTGAGACGCTTCAATATCGTGAGCAGGAGCGTAATGCGGCAGATACAAAGCTTCGTGAGACATTGGAAAAGCTGCTGAAAGCAGAGCGTATCGCGAAAGTCGGGTTTCTTGATTGGAATCTGAAAACGGATGAAATGTTCTGGTCGGACAGCACCTACAACCTCTATGGGGTTGATAAAAAGGAGCAGCAATCAACAACAGGACTGACCAAACAACTGGTTCATCCGGACGACAGAGGATTCGTAGGCAAGAATCTTGAAATGGCCATTGGGGGTGAAAAGGAATACAGTGTCGACCACCGCGTGATGCGCCCCGACGGCAAGATCATATGGGTTCATGCCCAAGCGGAGTTGATCCGCGACGCAGAGGGCAACCCGGAAAGCCTGCTGGGAACCATTATGGACATCACCGGCCGTAAGCAGGCGCAAGAGGCGCTACAGGAGAGTGAGGAGCGGTATCGCACGCTGTTCCAAAATCTCACCATTGGTTTTGCGCTGCACGAGATCATCTTGAACGATGAGGGCCAGCCCTGCGATTACCGATTTTTAGAGGTGAATCCCGCTTTTCAGCAACTTACCGCTCTGGAGAATAAAAACCTGATCGGTCGAACGGTGCGAGACGTTCTGCCCGATATAGACCCTAAGTGGATTGAAAAATACGGGCGCGTCGCGCTGACCGGCGATCCATTGCACTTCGAGGACTATTCAGGCGAACTTTGCAGATATTATGATTGTTTGGCCTATAGTCCAAGGCGCGGCCAGTTTGCGGTGCTGTTTTCAGACGTCACCGACCGTAAGCTGCTGGAAGACAAGCTGCGGATCACTCAATTCACCGTGGATTGCGCAGCGGAACCCATCGGATGGCTGGGGGAAGATGGTCGGTATCCGTATGTAAACGATGCCTATTGCCGTCTCCTCGATTATTCAAAGGAGGAATTTCTTTCTCTGAATATTACTGACCTTGCGCCCGACATCTCGGCGAAAAGCTGGCCTGATCACTGGAGAAAAATCAAGCAGCAAGGCATCTTTGTTTTCGAGACATCGCGCCTTTCGAAGAATGGCGCACTCATCCCTCTTGAAATCCACGCCAATTACCTGACATACGGAGATAAGGAGTTTATTGTCACCTTTTGCCGAGACATCAGGGAGTGGAAACTACGCGATGAACAACTCAAACGGCAATTCGACCGTTTGGCCGCCCTGCGCGCCATAGACATGGCGATTACCGCCAGCCTCGATATGCGCGTCACCTTCAGCATCTTCCTCGAACAGGTCATTGCGTGTTTGGGGGTAGATGCGGCAGACGTCCTCCTTATTGATTCACATGCCCCTAACAGGCTGTCATTCGTTGCCGGGCGGGGTTTTCGAACGAATGCCCTTCAACACACAAGATTATCAATAGGCGCCGGTTACGCCGGCAGGGTCGTTCAAGAAAGAATGCCTATCTGTATTCCCGACCTGCAAAAAGAACCGCAGAATCTATTGAACCAGTCCCCCCAATTAAGCAAAGAAGGCTTTGCCACCTACCACGCAGTGCCCCTTATCACAAAGGGAAGCGTCAAAGGTGTTCTGGAGATCTTCAACCGAACTCCATTCGAACATGACCGGGACTGGCTGGATTTTTTGGATGCTCTTGCCGGGCAGGCGGCCATTGCCATTGATAACGCCATGCTTTTCGACGACCTGCAGAAGGCCAACCTTGATCTGATTCAGTCCTATGACAACACGCTGGAAGGATGGTCGAGAGCCCTGGATCTGCGCGACAAGGAAACGGAAGGACATAGTGAACGTGTCACGGAGATGACGGTACGATTGGCTCGCCAAATGGGCATGACAGACAGCGAACTGGTACATGCGCGAAGGGGAGCGCTGCTCCACGACATCGGCAAGATGGGCATTCCGGACAGCATCCTTCTTAAGCCGGGCGCACTGAGTGACGCGGAATGGGAAATCATGCGTAAACATCCGGTCTATGCGTACGAACTCCTCTATCCCATTTCTCACCTGAGGCCGGCGCTGGACATTCCCTACTGTCACCATGAAAAATGGGACGGTACGGGCTACCCGCGCGGACTGAAGGGAGAATACATTCCACTGGCGGCAAGGATCTTTTCCATCGTCGACGTCTGGGATGCGCTCCGCTCGGATCGCCCTTACCGCCCTGCC
>MFYY01000273.1:12250-12459 GCA_001787855.1 Candidatus Riflebacteria bacterium GWC2_50_8
GGCAGAGTCAGGAAAAGCAGATGATTCAGACGGCAAACAGTATCTGATGCCGTCAGTATCGATGATTTCAAACGCAAAGGCTCGGAATATTTCACCTACAATGCTTATTGACTCGTAGGTGTAGACAGCGATTCCGATCGATACTTCAATTCATGGAAAGCAATGTCTTATCAAAAAATCATCGGATAACTGTGGACTCTGGAGCAATA
>MFYY01000274.1:0-811 GCA_001787855.1 Candidatus Riflebacteria bacterium GWC2_50_8
CTCCTGCAGCTCGTAATCAGCTTCTATCCCGGTAGTATTATTAACATAGAGGTTGATGGTTCCATAGGCAAAGTTATCTAGCAGTATTTTGATGTCATTGCTGATCATTTCGCGAGTCTGGCCTTTTATGCCGATCATGAGACAAACCGACTGAAAATAGCGGCTGACTTCGGCGACAGAGTTGTAAACTATGCCCTTCTTAAGCACCTGATTGCGAAAATGCTCGTCAAAGGTCTCAATGCCGGTGATAAAAACTATCGGCACGCCAAAGAATTCGCGCATTTCATCAAGGCGATGGCGATAGCCCCACCAGGCCTCGAGATACAACTTTCGAATGTTGAGCCGATCAACAGAGGCTTTAACGAGCTGCAGGGATTCGCTCGGAATTTCAAAACAGCTGCCTGAGTTTATAACCTGCAGAACTCCATATATGCCGGTAATTCTGGCGATTACCGCACGGTTTGTGGCGTTCATGGCAGGCTCATCTTCGCTGTTGTCATGAATGTAATCGCAGAAACTGCAGTGCCCCCATGTGCAAGGAAAAGCCTTGAGCAGAACTATTTCGCGTTTTTCACGGGCATTTTCGATGCAGGCATAGCGTGTAATATTCATTGTTTCACCCTAATAATGTTTACCAATCTGTCAGAGTAATGTTAAAATGCGACAAATGCAATACATCATAAAAATCGTCATTACCGCGCTTCTGGTTGTCGGCATCAGCGAAGCATCGAAGCGCAATCAGTATGCCGGCGCCATTCTAGCATCATTGCCAGTAACCAGTATTCTGGCGATAAGCTGGTTTTATTACGAA
>MFYY01000274.1:932-4012 GCA_001787855.1 Candidatus Riflebacteria bacterium GWC2_50_8
TTTTAAAATTATCGGCGCTTTAAAGCTTGTCTGAGCAACATTGGCCCGGACAGCCTGTCGCGCTGCATTCGAGGAGACTGCCATATGTTTGAATTTCCCGCCGGTTACTACGCAGATGTGCGGATTGAGAGAGTATTCAGGTCGCTTGTCCGGATTGAGATGGGGCGGCTTGAAGAAGTGAAGGAAAAATCCGATGCTGGAGCCTTTGTCAGACTTTATGACGGCAAACGCTGGTTTTACGCGTCAACAACCGATCTATCGGCAATAAATGAGGAGCTCAGGCAGCTTGCCAAACTCGCTTCGCCGCCCGACCCCGTTGCCATAGGCAAAGTCACCGACAGACTCGAAAAAAACCACGGCGATTTTCGCAAATTCAACGAACAATCGGTTGCCAGAGTCGATTTACAGAGAAAGATCTCTCTGCTGGAATCTTATGCTGCACTGATCAGCAATGACAGTCAGATTACACACTGGTCAGCCTCTTACAGTGATGGTCATATCAGCAAAGAATTCTATTCAAGCCTTACTAAAAGCAATGCCGATGGCCTGCGCTTCGACACCCAGACAGCCGGTTTGCGCCTTGGCGTGCGCTTTGGCAGCGGCAGCAACGTATTCAGCGAAACCTGGTGCAAAGCCGAGGTAGAATTCGACAAACTCAGCAGTCTGCATGAAGAAGCAAAAAAATATATCGAGCAGGCGCGCGATTATTACCAGAGAGCCGAAAAAATAGCTGGCGGCGTGTATACGGTCATTCTATCGCCGCTGGCAGCTGGTATTTTTGCACACGAAAGCTTCGGTCACAAGAGCGAGGCAGACTTCATGATCGGCGACGCAGCCATGCTCAAAGAATGGCAGATTGGCAAAAGGGTAGGCTCAGAAACGTTAAGCATTGTCGATGACGGCAACGTTATGGGCAGCGGATTTACGCCGTTTGACGATGAAGGAACCCGCGCCAAAAAGACTTCGCTTATCAACAAAGGCATTCTGCAGGGTCGCCTGCACAGCGGCGTTACTGCGGCAGATCTCGAAGAATCGGTGACCGGGAACGCCCGTTCCATAAGCTTTGAATATGAGCCAATCGTGCGCATGACCGCAACCTATATCGAGCCCGGTCAGATCAGCAAAGATCAGCTGTTTGCCGGGGTTGAGCATGGTATTTTTATTGATTCGGTCAAACATGGTTCTGGCATGTCGACCTTTACGCTGGCCCCTTCGATGGCATATCTGATCGAAAACGGCAAGGTCACGAAGCCAGTGCGTTTTGCGGTAATTACCGGCAATGTCATGCAGACGCTCAATCACATCGATGCGGTGTCGGATCAGCTCGAAATTCTGAGTTTTGTTGGCGGTGGCTGCGGCAAGATGGAGCAATACCCTCTGCCGGTCAGTTTTGGCGGCCCCTACGTGCGGGTCAATCAGATCAACGTTCAGTAGGAGGCGGCAGATGCGCGAAAAAGTAATTCAGCAGGTCAAACAGACTTCTCTAAGTATCGTTCAGAACTCAATCAGCGCGATAAGGCGCAAAAACATACAAAAGACTGGTTGCCGCGTAATGCGTGGCGATAAAATTGGCGTAGCCGGCGGACTTGGCGCGATCAGCCAGGATGAGCTTTATGCCAGAGCGGAGAAAGCATTGGCATGGGGTGTCGATTACCCTGTGGCAGTCGGCAAAGAACTGCAGAGCCACACGCGGCTCGACGATCTCAAGATCGACGACGCGCAGCTGGGGCAGACCGTCGAGCGGGCACTCAGCGAACTGAAGCGGCGTCATCCTGATTTTGCGATAAGCAACAAGGTCAATTACAGCCATGTCAGCCTGAGCATTGAGAATGACACAGGGCTTAGCCTGAGCCATCAGGACAGCTATATCAACTGGAGTTTTCTTCTCAAGCGCGACAGTTCGACCGGAATTATGGATACATTTTTCGGCCTGGTCGACCGCAAAATTGAGGTTGACAGGGTTATCGAAACTACGTCGCAGATTATCGAGGCCTACAAAAATCAGGTCGATCTGCCAGCCGGCAAGTTGCCGGTGATTCTTCATCAGTCAGCGTTGACACGTCTTTTTCAACGCGACCTCAACGGCAAAATCGTTGGCAACAAGGCTTCTTTACTGCAAAAACAGTTCGAACAAAAGACCTTTGCCGAGAATTTCAGCCTGCAGATAATCAATGATCCGGTCGAGACTTACGGACCGGTTTTTGACATGGAAGGTTCGATCTGCTCAGATGCTCTGAGCTGGCTTATCAAAGACGGCGTGATTCTGCGGCCTTACACTGACAAGCGCACGGCACAGCGCTACGACTTTGCCCACACATCCTGCGCCGATGGTTCTTACGACAGTGTACCATCGCTTGGCGGCTGTAATATGGAGATTTCGCACTCCGGCAAAACTCTTACAGAACTACTGCCAGACGGCTTTGGCATTCTGGTGGCGATTGCCAGTGGTGGCGATTTTACGCCCGACGGCAACTTTGCATCGCCGGTTCAGGTGGCTTATTTGACCGATGGAACCAGGCTGCTGGGGCGTCTGCCTGAACTGACCATTAAAGGCTCACTGTTCGACTTTTTTGGCGCCGATTTTATCGGAGTCAGCTCGGATAAATTGTATTTGAGCGGCAACGAGCGCATGCTGGTCACCAAACTGGCTGTCGAAAAGCTTTGAGAGAAACCGGGAAAATAAGACTGGTAGCTTTGCTGCTGGCCGGCCTTATCGTGCTGGCCGCACCGTTGTGGTTTTTTAACAGCCTTCTGGAAACGGCGCTGCAGAGAACAGAAGACTCTGCCATGGGTTTGCTGCGCGAAAAACTCCTTCAGGAAAGCGAACGGGTAAAGGAGCTGATGACGCCCGCGGTCTACGTAAAGGAGACCATCAAAAAAGCCCACCGCGCGATCATGCCTGAAGTTGGCCAGGACTTGATCAAACTGCACCCGGAGAAAGATTTCGGTAAGGACATATTCGACAAGAGTCTGCCGAAAAAGATGCTGCGGGCCTTGCGGGTGCGCCACATCTCACCCCTGTACATAACCGTTACCAGCCCGGAGTTCGCCAACCCGCATTACTGGTTTGCCGATGAACT
>MFYY01000274.1:4021-10408 GCA_001787855.1 Candidatus Riflebacteria bacterium GWC2_50_8
ATGCCCGGAAGCGGAGAGCCTGGCTTACGGGATGGCTTACGAACTTCTGGGGATCAGCGCAAGGCTGTATCGTCAATATTACCAGCAGGAATGGAGTCCCCTGCAGACAAAACCGGATCTCAGATTACTAAACACAATCGGATTCAACACCGCAGCCAATCTGGGCTTTAAATACCTCAACCGTTACAACGAGCTTGTTTTGCCGCACGACACGGTCTTGGAGCGCTTTACCGATTACTTCGGCAAGCAGTCGCTTTATTATTACGCCTACAACTGTCTGAGTAAAGAAAACCTTCATGGAGCCTATAGAATAGGCATATTGCAGGAAAGCATAGAGCCTTCTGAAATTTTAAAGGATGCCTTGAGTAGAAGTTCTGAGCAAATCGAGATCAGTCTGGTTGAACTGCCAGGAAGCAGGTCCGGGTTTTATATGAATGACAGTACACTCGACTTCTTTGATAAACCACCGACAGAATTCTGGAACCACGTTTTCTTCAAACAAAGAGGTTTTAAACAAAAAGTTATTCTGTCCCCCGGTGACTATCATATCCGCTTAAGGGCTGCACATCCTCAAGAGATTGAGACAATTCGCAATAGTCTGCGTGCATTGCGAGTAACGGCAGGTTGTCTGCTGCTGCTTTATTTTATGACGGCTGTTCATTACTGGCTTTTTGGATTCAGCCTGCCATTGCCTATCCGGTATAAATTGCTGCTGCTGCTGGCTGTCATTATCTTTATTCCAGTTACTGGCACAGGTCTGCTGGCCATTATCAGCCTGAAAGGTTCTGATCGAATCATCGAAAACCACGTATTGGAAAAGACCCGCGAGCTTTTGCGAGAATTCCTGCAGTATGACGAAGAAAACGATGTCAGCAAACAGTTGTTAGCACTTGAGATAAAACGCCGGCTCGAAAATTATCCGAATAAGGAAATTGCCCCTAAAACAATTTTGGCAAAACCAGGCGAAGATATCAGATGGTCACGACTGATGACCGGACAACACGCGATACTGTCAGATCACGGCGAAATAATTCATTTAGACGCTGCCCTACAGGTAATTGGCCGAGATTCACACAAGCTTCTCAACATCATCCTGCCGAAATACCTGAGCAATCTCGGCTTGTTGAAAAAACAGGGAAACGCGCTTTCCGATACGCTTGCGTTAGGCCTTTCCGAAGATTACATCACCCCGCAACGTGAAGAAGAACTTCTGCCACATGAGTCGACGATACAGCGGGAGATTTCGCATACCCTCGACACCAGTCGCGCAGCGATTATACTGGCACAGACCAAAGCAGGCAATCACCTCTTCGCTTTTTCAAGGCTCAATGACGGAGATGTTAACACTCACGCATACCTCGGTGATTTCGGAAATGCAGTGCAGAAACACTTCTCAAGGTCAGACCCATATTGTGACATAGAACTGGGAGCCAGATTGCGCAGACATTACGGTCTGCAGATGTATGCCTGGCCACCCAATACCCTTCTCAACGAAGAAATGCTGGAAAGTTTTCGACGCGCCATAGAAATCAAGGACTCCGGCGCCAGAATCATTCATACCGATAACAGCATAAAGACAAACGTATGGAGCCTGCGGCCAGGAAAAGCGGCAATGTTTTCCGCTATCGGACAGAATCGAGGCAGAGGCATCGGCCAACTGGCAGTCAGCATGCTTTTTCCTGCCTTAACCGGATATGCGATCCTGTTGATAATGGTCTTGTCGCTGCTCTTTGCCGAGTTCATAATTAAACCGGTCAACATCTTTTCCGAGGGAATTCAGAGGCTCAGCAACGAAGAATATGGCGTTGTCATTGAAAAGTTTTCTGGTGATGAATTCAGCATGATGACCTCAGCCTTCAACAAAATGTCAGCGGCACTACGACAACGTGAGATGATCAAGCGGCTGGTCTCGGCAAAGCTCGTCGAAAGGGTTGAAAGCGCAGACGCGGCAACATTTGCCAGAACTGAAAAGGTTCGTATAAGTGTAGTAGCCTCAGACATACGAGGGTTTACCAGTATAAGCGAAAAATACTCACCATCCGAAGTCGTCGAGTTGCTCAATACCTATTTCACCGCAATGGAAAAAGCGATAAGCGAAAATTCCGGAGTAATAGACAAATACATCGGTGATGCTATACAGGCGGTATTTTACGACAAGCCAGGCCTGAAAAGTTCTGCACAGCGAGCATGCAATACTGCCATGTCCATGCGAAACCAGTTGCAGGAACTCAATCGACAGCGGGCAACCGCCGGTCTTTTTCCTCTTGAAAACGGAATCGGCATTGCAACCGGCATGGCTGTATCTGGCAGCATTGGCAGCGAAACCGGTCGAAAAGATTTTACGATCATTGGCAGGATCACCGAGCAGGCCGCCCAGCTCGAGGCTGCTACAGTGAATACAAGCAGCAGAATACTGGTGTGTAAAACGACACAATTGGCTGTTGCCAATGATTTTTGTTTTGTCGAGCATAGCAACGAAAGCTGGGAGCTGACCGATGCCAGCTGAATCATCAAACAGAATAGTCAGATCGATCGAGATTTCGGCAGCACCGCTGCTGCTCGCCTGGTTTCTTGTTCTTGTTCTGCCACTTGTCGGGTCGCTTCTGGCAATTGACTATTTCATTGCAGAATATGCATTTTTTGCTGAGCCAGGCGAGATTGACAAGGCACGGCAGAGAATAGAAGATTGTCGTAGCCTGCTGGTCACCGAAAATTTTCTGACTTCACGGATATTTTTGCTGGAAAATATGGAGTTGCCCGCAGAGTCACAAACGCCAGACAAGCTGCAACAGGCTATTGATCGGACCGTTTTTGGCAGAAGTCTGACGAGTGTATTCTTCGACGCTACCGGCAGCAAGCTAACGCTGAAAAGCTTTCGGCCAGCTGATCTGAAAAGACAGTTGCCACCGGCCGCGCTTTTCCGCAAACAGGTTCAGACCCTGACAAAATACAACTACCTCGCAAACTCAAACGCAGAGCCGCTTGAAGACCCGGAAGCACAGCGTAATGCTCTCCAACTACAGCAGATGTTCAAGACTATCGCGCCAGTATTCATCAGGCCCGGCCAGGTAGTAAAAAATTATTCGGTTGAATTTGGTGGTGAAATATTTTTTGCCTGGTTTGAATTCAAGAAGGCTCAGGCCGGGCAAAGAGGCTGTCTCGCTGTAATCAGAGGCTGCGACCTCGCGTGGCCTGAAATATTGCGCGATATTAAACAGAAACATCCGGCTTTTAACCTGACCCTTAAGACAAGCAGCATTCAAAGAGCAATCGATTACCCGAGTCAATTTTTCTGCGGCATAAAACGCCAGAAAGACAAAATTGTCATCACCGCTCCAGCCGATCAGAGATTCATCAGGAGCTGGCTGCACAAAAGCGGAAACCGTCTTGATCAGAGCAGTCCGGAATTCAGCATTCCATTTATCGAATATCATCTTTCAGCAGAAAGCTTTCAGCACAATTTCCAGAAAATAAGAAAGAATCTTGGACTGGCAGCAAAGGCGCTGATAATGCTTTCGCTGATTCAGCTCATGCACATGCTGCTTTTCGGAATCAACCTCAACATCAGTTTTAAGCGCCGAATTCTCGCCAGCGTGATGCTGGTGTCGCTGTTTCCATTCGCATTTCTAAGTATCGGCTTTTACCTGCATCAGCAGTATGACGCCTTTCTTGCGCGTATGAACATGCTGCAGCACGTCGAAATAAGCCTGGTTCAGACCAATAACGAACTCAAGCAGTTCATGGCACAGCTGGAAAGCACTTTTATCGCTTTTGCCAGAAAAATAGACAAAGCCCTCTTTTACGATGAAGAGGCGGTTCGCAAGTTGTTCAAAGAAATGGATGCCAAGCTGCCGTTGTCTGCCGTCGCATTGCATCGCCCGGCAGAAACAATCGCAACCGAATTTCCAGACCGGATATCCCCGGGAAGTCAGAACAGCACAGTCAGTTTTGTTGAGCGCTTTATGCCGCGACGCACTTTGTCACTGCTGCTTGAGAAGGAAATCACCCGGGAACGCCAGGACATAGTCATGGTTGCAGGAACCGCAATCAAAAACGCGGCAATAGCAGAGAGTATGAGCTCAAACGGCAAACTTTACTACGTCGACCAGACGCAAAGTGTAATCTGGTATTCCACGATCAAGCTTTATGATGAGAGCGACCCCGAGATGCCGTTTATCGGTCTTCTGGGTGGCAAATTTGAAGCCGGGCCGATTCTGGATGCATATCTCAAACAGATTTCTATTGCGGCAAGCGATTTTTGTGAGACTTACGGCGATTATACAATCAAATACGCCTTTCTGCCGACGGAAAGGACCGGCGCCAGAAGGATATGGGCTGGAAGCGGATTTAAGGACGAGGCAAGCATAAAGAAAATGGCCAGGCTGGAAAGCTCAGAAACACTCATAGAAACTGACCGCGCAGGTAATATCAGCTATCTTATCAGTAGATATAATCACAATATTCCTCATGTTGCCGTAGCCCTGGTGACTTCAGATCTGCGCTCCAGCAGCTATCTGCCTGCAGTCGGCAGTTTGCTGATTTATCTCTGCCTGGTATTTTATCTGGTCGGCCTGCTGCTTGAAAGATTCTTTGTCGCCCCTGTCATGATGCTGGCCAGAAGCGCCGAACAGATTGCGCGCGGCAATGATGTGTGGAACCTGGCATTGCCGACCGGAGACGAGTTCGAGGAGCTTAACAATTCATTTTCTGAGCTGGTTGTCGGGCTGCAGCAGCGCAACATGCTGCGTGACTATGTATCAGAAGACGCGATATCTCAGATTGAGTCTTCTGAAACCAAAGACATGGCTCCTGGCGGTGAATACATTGAAGCCACCATAATCTTTGCCGCGCTCAGAAACTACGCCGGGCTTACCGCTGATTTTACGCCAGAACAGACTGTCGAGCTGATCAATCGCTTTATTACCAGCGGCGATAATCTGGTAAAAAAGCATGGCGGAACTATTGATAAAATTATCGACAACACGCTGATGCTGGTATTCAGAGAAAGCGAAACACAAACCGACTCACATGCGTTGCGGGCAGTAAGAACCGCGTTGGAACTAGCAGCAGAAATGCATCAGCAGAGCCTGGACATTTATGCCGGCATAGCATCGGGCACAGTAATCTCTGGTCGAATCGGCTCATACAGCGGCAAACTCGATTTCACCGTAATCGGCGATCAGGTAAATCTAGCGGCCAGACTGAAGAGCGAGGCAGTAGACAGCGCCAGCGGGTTAATCATTTCAGGCTCAACCATGCGGCAGCTCAAGGGAGCCGGGCGCGTAAACTTTTTGCGGCGCTGCTCACTCAAGGGCAAATCCCGCGAGTATAATATCTACGAGCTTTACGAACTGCGCTGATTCAGAAGCACTGCATTTCCATGCCGAACTGGTCGTGATGTTCATGGCACTGAAACAGATACACGCAGCCAGCATCGCCCCACATCAGCTGCACTTCCTGCTGTGAATCGATCTGACCGATAAATTCCATGGGCTTTTTGCAGACCGGGCACTTGCGCTCTGATTCGCCCTGTATCCAGATTGGATAACCGCCAATGCTGGTAAACGGCTCCATTTCACAGCCAATTTCGAGACCGGCGTCTTCATAAGCGCTCACCGGATCGTCGGCATCGATATCCTCGCACAGCGCGGCTATCTCAGGATATTTTTCTTCGATAGTTTCGTAATCGGGAAGAACCTGCACTTTTTCGGTGCGACATGAAAAAGCGATAAATTCTTTATCTATGCCGATTCCATCGACAAATTTTTCTGGTGAAGGCGTCTGGTACGGCTTGATCAGCCACATCCCGGACTCTTCATTCTCAGCACCAATCGGTGTACACTTGAAGCAATAATAAAACACCAGCAATGGCGGCGCTGACAACGCCTTGCGGTCAGGACTCTGTCTAAACTGAAAAACGAAGCTGAGCTTTTCGCCGCATACCGGGCAAACCGGCGCGAGTTCATCCTCCTCGGCATACGCTGGCCCGGCAAACCTGGTTTCGGCAGCCATAAGCTTTGCAAAGCCCGGCTTTTCAGGGATTACCCGCAAACACTCCCTTTTGATTTTCTTCAGGGCGTTGGTTAATTCTTCACTCATTTCGGCGGCTCCTAGCTGATTTTGCCGGGTAACGATAATGCCCGGTAATTTTATAGACAAATAGCATATCTTCAAGAACCGGTCCAGCGCCGATATTATGAACCATCAAAGGGCGCAGGCCATCTTCTGAACGACGATCGGTAACAATACCAATATGTGGTAAATTTCCGGGAAGCATCCAGGTTACCATATCGCCGGGCTGATAATCAGCCGCATTAGAAGTAACTTTTAGTCTCTCGCCTTTTCTGGTAAAAAAGGTCTGCAAATTCGGCACCCGGCGGTGGTCTA
>MFYY01000274.1:10420-11834 GCA_001787855.1 Candidatus Riflebacteria bacterium GWC2_50_8
TTGAGGCCCCAATTCTTCGGATAAAGCGCAAAATTGCGGCGCATGTCTTCGTGAACTTCTTTCTGCAGATCGATACCCAGCGCCCGGTATATTCTCACGATCTCATCGGTGCAAACTCCGACATTGGCCGGAACATCGCCGCCCGGGTAGGCAATTTTGCGGTAACTGCCATCGTATCTGACCTGATGCGTCGTTCGCTCAAGTGCGGCAGCAACCAGCTTTTCAGTAAAATTTGTTGGCCCATTTTCCCTATCCACCGGCTTAGCGCCGATTTCCTGCGCACATGCAGCCTGAGCGCTCACAAGGACGCAAATGATCAGCAGCAGCGATAATCCGTGACAAAACGACGCGATAATCCCGTTTCTCAGTGCAAGATTACGTCGAATAAACATTGTTCAGCGCGGAATCGGGCCGAAGTGTTCGTTGATAATCTGCCACTGCCCATTTTCATTAACCCAGACCAGAGTGCCACGGCCCGGGTTGGTAAAGCGGTTGCCGTTGAGAGTGCCTTCCCACTTGAAACAGAAAGTACAGCTGGCAAACTGGTCGGTCTGCAGATTCCATCGAATATCTCTGATGTCAAAAAATTCATCCTTGATCATCGAAAATGTCTTGCTGATAGCCGTGCCTATAGCTGGTTTTCCATGATAAGTTCCTTCAGCAAAAATTACCGTCGCCTTTTCATGGAAAAAAACCGAAGCGGCCTCCCAGCTCTGCGAAGCCAGTGCGTCAATATAATTGTTGAGAACTTCATCTAACTTCTGTGTCATCTCAGTACCTGTATCTGCAAATTTAGTTCTCGAATAAAATCGGCTCAGAATCAGAGTTTATGAAGCCTGCCAGCCAATTATTTTTTAGCGGTGCGAAAGAACTTTCCGAATTTAATGTCTTCGACAAGAACATGGCCGTTTATCCAGACATGCATATAGCTAACCAGCTCAGAAAAGGTACCGCCTTTTCCCTGCTGCATATCCATCAAAAAATTTGTCAGGTGGCTGACCAGGCGATCATGCAGAGTTCGGTGATGTTCAAAATCAGGATAACCCGTCGCGATCATGAGATTTTCTTCATCGCGAAAGTGGTTGCGCGCATAATCAACCACAAACATCAGTGCATCAGTGAAACCCTCATCATCAGCCTCGTTATTTTCCAGCTTGAGTTCAAGCTCATCGACCTTTTCGATCAGCTCTTTATGCTGCTCATCAACTTTGGGGCAGCCTATCAGGTAAGCTTCGCTCCATTTCATATTATGTCTCTTTTCTGAAGGGATGCAAACGCAAGCACATACTAACCTTTTACCCAAAAAAATACAACGCCGCTTAGCGCAAAATAGCAATTTGCTGTAGGGGCAGGCACGCACGAGCACGAATATATCCTGAATAACTGGCAGCGAACCGACTTGTTGACACTGCCT
>MFYY01000275.1:0-9516 GCA_001787855.1 Candidatus Riflebacteria bacterium GWC2_50_8
CGCGACGCCTTCGGCAAGTTTTCTGGCACCAATGCGCAGATTGAAGGACAGGGTGACTCGTTGGTCGTTCACAAAGGTACTATAGCCAAACCAGAAGAGCTACCAAATCTGCTCAAAGACACCTTTGATGTCTACTACGCCATTAAGGCCCGCGACACCGACTACTAGACCGCAACCGGGACCAGGCAACAGTCCGGCGCCTGAAGCTATACCGACACAACTGATGCTGAATATGTTATATTGCGCCTATGGCTGAAGAAATAAAAACAGAAACAACGCCGGCAACCGGCAATGCCAGCTCGGACAAAGCAGCAACGCCAGTTGCGGAAACAATCGCAATACCGACACTGGCTGATGACGTTGCAAAACTCGAACAGATCGACCGACTGCGTGCCGTTGTTGTGCGCATGCAGGGCGGGCGTCACCCCAGTCGGGAAATCGATGCACTGCTGCAGCGCCGACTCAATATCCCGCGCGAAGAATTTCAGGGCCCTTATGTAACAAGGCTTATCAGCACGCTGATGATGGTCTTTGTTGCTTCAACTGTTATGTGGGCAATTTTGTGGGCGATCGGCAGCGCCATGGAACTGGGTTACCTGGTCAAGATGGTTTCAACCGGCATGATGACATTATTTGCCGCCATCGCAGGTGTTGCAGTATTTCACCCGGCCTCTGTTCCTGACGAAAAGAGACTGATCGCTGCCATCGAAGAACAGATGAACGAATTGCGCATGGAACTCGGCAAAAGCGGATCTGGCAATAACGCAGCCGAAAAGCCGGTTAAAGCCAGTGCCGATGCAAATAGTAAGCCATCAGCCACAACAGAGACGAGCAGAAAAACGCCGGCAGATCAGGGCTCTGCCGACAGCAAGCCGGCGCCAGAAGATTCGATTGCCACAGACGAAGACTCCGATGACGTATCACCATGAGCAATGGCAACTGAAGACAGCCTGCCCGAACCAACCAACGAAACGCAACACTGATTATTGAACACTTTCAATGACTGATCGAAGAAATGCCGCCACATGATAAACAGCAAACAGACTGCCAGCAAAATCATCGCCGAACTCAAAAAAAAGTATCCGGCGCCAGAATGCGCGCTGATTCACGCGAATCCATGGCAATTGCTGGTTGCAACCATTCTATCGGCACAATGCACTGACAAGCGCGTCAATATGGTCACACCCTTATTGTTCAAAAAATACGCCACACCGGCAGACTTTGCAGCCGCCAGACAAGCTGATCTTGAAAAGGTGATCCACTCTACCGGTTTCTTTCGCAACAAGGCAAAAAACATCATCTCTTGCGCACAGACGCTCATAGAAAGGCATGATGGTGAGATACCGCAAAGTCTCGAAGCGCTCACCGCATTGCCCGGCGTCGGCCGCAAAACCGCCAGCGTAATACTTGGCACCGCCTTTGGCAAAGCCGAGGGCATAGTGGTAGACACCCACGTCATCCGCCTTGCCGGGCGAATGGGTCTAACCGAACAGCACGAAGCGGTACGCATCGAAAAAGATCTCCTGCAGATCATCCCGAAAAAGCACTGGATCGAATTCTCGCACCTCCTGATTTTACACGGCCGTGAGCGTTGCAGCGCCCGCAAACCCGACTGCGCGAACTGCGAAATCAATCATATCTGCCCGCAAATTCTTTGACTGTCGTGCTCGTGCCCACAAGGATGTGGGCATACTCGGCCGCCACGGGAACGGCGCGGCCAAGTGTAATCTTAATCGTAATCGAAAATTCTTCACGGCCTTTATAGCCCAGGAAACTTCTTCGGAGACCAGCGCTCCTCGAAGTGACAGAGTGGGCTTTGGGGTAATATCACGCATAACTCGATAGCAAAACGATTACGAGCACGAGCACGAGCACGATTAAGAGCAGAGTACCGCAGGATGCGACAAAATAAAATATTTGTTGTTGCATTTAAAACGGATGCGTGATATCCTCGTTCTTACCCTTTTGCGTATGTCCGGGGGTTCGGATAACATGCACAAGGGTTTCTGCCGGCCCCGCTGAGTTTGCGGGACAACGTTCTGATGGCTGGAGCCATTAGAGACACTGGAGTTACCGGCTTACTGTCGTGAGTTTCACGACTTGTGCATGAGAAATCTGTGATGACCTGACCGGGCACCCGCGCTAATCCATTCTGATCGCGCGAAACATCCTGTATGTCCAGAGTCTTCAAGCTTTTTCAGCTTTACATGTAAGGACATACACCAAAATGACTACTACTGACACTCAAATCTCCGGTTTCGAAAACCTTGAACTCTCTGCTCACATCATGCAGGCTCTTACCGAGTCAGGTTATGAGATACCAACACCAATTCAGGCACAGATGATTCCGGCCATGCTCGAAGGCCGCGACGTAGTTGGCCAGGCTCAGACCGGCACCGGAAAAACAGCAGCTTTTGCACTGCCGATTCTCAACCTGATCGACCTTGAGCTGCATCAGCCACAGGCTCTGATTCTCACACCAACCCGTGAACTCGCGATTCAGGTAACTGAATCATTCAAGAAATATGCAAAACACATGCGCGGCTTCAAAACCATCGCCGTTTATGGCGGTCAGGAATACAGCGGTCAGCTGCGCGCCCTCAGCCGCGGCGCCCACGTTGTAGTAGGCACTCCAGGCCGTGTTATGGATCATATTACTCGCGGCACCCTCAACCTTGACTCACTTAAATGCCTGGTGCTCGACGAAGCTGACGAAATGCTGCGCATGGGCTTCAAAGAAGACGTCGAGTGGGTTCTTGAGCGCACTCCCGAACATCGCCAGATCGCGCTGTTTTCAGCGACCATGCCACCCGATATCAGAGCCATTTCACGCCGATTCCTGAATAATCCGCAGGAAATCTCGATCAAACAGCGCACCAGCACCGTTGAAGCCACCCGCCAGCGCTACTGGCCGGTCAGCGGCATGCATAAGCTCGACGCTCTTTCCCGAATTCTCGAAGCCGAAACTTTCGATGCAATTCTTATTTTCGTAAAGACCAAGGTCGATACCCTCGAAGTCGCCGAACAGCTGCAGAATCGCGGTTTTACCGCTGCTGCGCTCAATGGTGATATTCCACAGGCTCAGCGCGAAAGAATCATTGACCAGCTTAAACGCGGCAAACTCAACATAATCGTCGCCACCGACGTGGCCGCCCGCGGCCTCGACGTCGACAGAATCAGCCATGTCATCAACTACGATGCGCCGCATGATCCCGAAAGCTACGTGCATCGCATTGGCCGCACTGGTCGTGCCGGACGCAGCGGTGAAGCCATTCTCTTCATTTCGCCCCGCGAACGCCGCATTCTGCAGATGATCGAAAGATCGACAAGACAGCCAATCGCGCACATGGAACTGCCAACAGCTGATTTTATCAACAAGAAGCGCATCGACGCTTTCAAGCAGAAGATCAGCGAAACCATAAACACCGTCGACCTCAAGCTCTTCAAAGAGCTTGTCGAACAGTATTGCGCCGAGCATCATAATACTGACCCGATCGAAATCGCGGCCGCTACCGCCCGCATGTTCCAGGGCGACAAACCTCTGCTGCTGCAGGTAAAGAATGAAAGACCCAGCGAGCCGATCATCACTTCTCGCGACTTTTCAGATTACGATCGCAAGGGCTCAGCGCCAGTTCGCCGCCCCAGACGTGCCGATAACGAAGCCGAAGAGGGCATGGAAACCTACCGCATTGAAGTCGGCCGCGACCACGGCGTTCAGCCCGGACACATCGTTGGCGCTATTGCCGGCGAAACCGGCATGGCCAGCAAGCACATCGGCAGAATCAAGCTGTTCAACGAATTCAGCCTGGTCGACCTTCCCGAAGGTATGAATCCAGAGCTTATCACCAAGCTGAAAAGCGCCTGGATATGCAAACGTCAGCTCGAAATCAGCCTCGACAGAGGTCAGCAGAACACTGACAAACATCAGCCAACAACCCGCGAAGTCAGACCGGCGCCGTTTACCAAAAGCTTCTTTAAAACCGAAGCCAAAGAGCAGACTGAGCGGCCGACCCGCAGTAAATACGCGGAAAAAACAACCAGACATACAACCAAGACAACTACGTTCGCTGGCAAACAACCGCCAACAAAGCGCAATCGTCGCGACAGCAAAGAACTGACCGCCGGACGCCGCAGCAGCTCACGCTAACCACACGCCCTTAACCCAAACAACCCGAAGCAGTTTTCAACTGCTTCGGGTTGTTTTTATCAGGTTCATGCTATTATTATAAACAGTCACCCGACAACAACACTACGGACAAAAATTTTGAAAAAAATCTCTATCATGAGCAACTTGCAAAATTCGGTATTATTGGGATCAGCTCAGAGCTGGCTTTTTGGCTACGGAAGGCCTTATGCATTTGCGCCACAGGAATGGCGCGCAAATGTACTGCCTTCGGCATACCGCTTCGTCTCTTCGTTCCTCGCAATGACAGGCTTAAACAAGGATTTGTCATTGCAACTGCGAGGCATAGCCGAAGCAGGAAGCAATATCAAGTTTGCGGAATATTATAAGCCTTTCTCACTACTGTTAGTTCTGATGTTCTGCAGCCTCAGCACGCCGCTGCAGGCCTGGTCTTATCACACGCATCGCAAGATTACTGCCGATGCCGTCAGGCTTATGCCTGAGAGTTTCAGGCGTGAGTTCTCGGGCAAGAAGAGCCATTTTCTCAAAGGCTCTACCGACCCCGACATCATCATTAAAGACTTTACCAGCCATGTTTATCACCCGGATGGCTCGGCAACAGACGGCCTGAAGAGAATACAGCAATTATTTGACAAGGCTGTCGAACTGATAAAAAGCAATCAGAGCGCTGACAGTATTGCCTACACTCTTGGCCTCATGTCGCATTACATAGCCGATATCAATCAGCCTCTGCACACGGCCGGCCGTGACTATGACGCGAATGAGTCTGAGTATCACAGCCTGTTTGAACGCGATCTTAACCCGGTTCTCAAGGAACTCGCATTGCCAACGGTTGAATACCGCCCGGTAACCTTTGTCGAAGATCGCGTTAAGTCGATGGCCAAAGAGGCCAACCGCTATTATGACGAAATCGGTATTGCCTATCGCGAAGGCAAGGGACTGACACCGCTCAGGCCTATGGCCGAGCGCCAGATCGCGGCTTCTACCCAGAATATTATTGATTTCTGGCTGGGCGCTTACCAGGCTGCCGGTCGTATTTTTCCAGAGACCGCAGCGGCGGCACAGACCGATGATATTGATGAAAACTGGAGCAGCAAAGAAGCACCACAAGACAAAAGCAGCAATGACCAGATAAATATCAACACAGCCAGCCCTGACGATCTGGCAACATTTTTTAATATTCCCAAAAGCCGGGCACAAAGAATAGTCGAAGGTCGCCCATTCAACTCAGCTTACGATCTGGCCAAAGTTGACGGTTTCAACGTGCATTTTGTCAGACGCCACAAAGACCGCATCAAACTCTGACAAACATCAACAAACCCGCATACACGCAAAAAATCAGCTATTGGCTGAATTCTCGCGGTTAACAGTTTCCCAGAAATTGCCGATACAGGGTGTGAATTGTAAATAAAATACGACTACCCTCGGAGGCATAAGATGTTATTGGGAAAAAAAGAGTTTCTTGCCGGGTTTCTCATGGCGGCATTGGCTGGTATCGCTGCATTTGAGCCGCTTTCAGCGATGGCATCGGCGAAAATGTCGCTTACCCCTGAAATAGCATTTTCACAGCAGCTCGGACTTTTCAGCGATTTAAAGCCAGGCAGCAAAACACTCAATGCCAACATCAGCGAAGCAGATTTTCAGAACGGACTTGGTCGTGTACTGGTCGAAACCGGCATGCTGAAAAGCTCTGATCGCAACGAACTTGAGGCTAACGGCATCATCGGCCCGGAACTACCCAAAGACACAATTACCCGACAGGATGCCTGCGAAGCCATTCTTCGCACCGTGATGTTCGGCTGGATACAGGACAGTCTGCCCCGACCTGAAGAGATCAGCTCAAGCGCGTCATTTAAAGACTGGCAGCCGGATGCAAAATATGGGCCGGCACTTGACTATGCCATGCTGGCCGGGGTAATTCAGGGTGGTTCTGATGGCAGATTCAGACCAGATGATAACCTGAAAGTAAAAGAAGCGTTGTGGCTTCTCAAAAGACTTTATGACCTGATTCTGGAAAACGGCAGCGCACAGCGCTTTGCTTTGTTTTCAGACGTTCCCCAGGATCATAATATGACGCGCCCGCTGCTTAATTTGCGCAATGCCGGCGCATTTGATCTTACCAATCTTGGCCGCAAGCTCAACGGAAACGGTAAAATTAAAGTGCTGGATCTGGGCCTGGCAATACAGGGAATTCTTGCCCGACAGGAAAAAACCAGCCACATCAAGCAGATCGCGCGAATCATGAAAAATTCGGGCACCTGGCGCTACGCTAATCGCAAAACACTTGCTCATATGGCGGCAGTTCTAGCCCAGGCCACGCCGCACAGCGAGACCAACCTGCACATTCTTTACTCAGATGTTAAGCCTGGCACTGACCTGGCTGAATCACTGGACATTCTTGCCAAAGCAAGCATCAGACTGGGATACAACAACAATCTTTTCGCTGGAAATGAGCAGATCAGCAGGTTTGAGGCTCTTGGCGTCATCAACAGCATCATCAGCGAGCTCGAACCCGGGCCCGAACAACCAGAGATCGAAACTCCCCGCACGGCAACGAGTGCCGACATGGAAGCTTTCATTACCCGGCTGCGCAGCAAACGAGAGCGCATTCACCGCATACTGAACCGCAACTAACCCCTCAGCTTAGACAAAGGCAACCGTTTCGGGAAATTCCCCGGCGGTTGCCAGTGCTTTTAGGCGGATCAGGAAGCCGAAGCGACCGCAGCAAGAGCTGCTTCGTAATTTGGCTCACTGGTAATTTCGGGCACGATTTCACGATAAACAATCTTGCCCGCCGAATTTATGACAAAAACAGTGCGCGCCAGCAGGCGCAGTTCCTTGACGTGTATGCCAAGAGCATCGGCCAGTGCCATCTGCGCATGATCAGACAGAGTGCTGACATTCTTGATGCCGGCGGCACCGCACCAGCGAGCCTGCGCGAAAGGCAGATCGGCAGATACCGCAAAAATCCGGGCTTTGAGACCGGCGGCTTTTTCGTTGAATTTGCGGACCTGAGTATCACAAACCGGCGTATCAAGTGACGGAACGGTGGTAACAACCTTAACGCCGCTTTCATCACTGATGTTAAATGGCTTCAGATCGTTAGTCGTCAAAACCAGTCCGGCCGGAAACTTGTCACCGACCTTTATTTCTTTGCCGACGAGAGTCAGCGGGTTGCCCATGAATGTAACTTTTCCTGTGGTGTTGGCCATAAAATTCCTCTTTTCAATAATTTATTGCTGATTAACACAAACAAACTTAAACAAAGACAAACATTAGTCAAGTCTTAATCGACACGGCAACAAAAATCAATCCCGGTAACCAGCAACTATTAACTTGACAATAAGGCGACCGACTACCTATCATCGCAGGTATGAGCGACTTCAATGTAGAAATAATTCAAACAGGCAAAGTTACTGTTGTCAGAACTCAAGGCTACCTCGATGACATCGGAGGCAAGGTATTCCGAGAAAAATGCCTTGAGATAATCGGCAAGGGGCAGTTTTACTTCGTTTTCAATCTTGAAAAGACGCCGGTAATCAACTCTACAGGTCTGTCGACTCTGCTCGACATCATGGTACAGATAATAGATTACAATGAAGGCGAAGTTGCGATCACCGGGCTTTCGAAGTTGACCCAGACTGCTCTGCAGATGACTGGCGTCATGACGCTTTGTGAAGCATATCCGACCGAAGACGAAGCTGTCGCAGCCATTGCGGAAGCGGCTGGCTGAGTCTGCATCTTGCGCGGCCGACTGCGCAAACATGCGGAGAGAAGCCGATGAACCGACGGTGTTGCCAGGATAGTTCAGGATTTACTGCAAAACTCTGTTTTGCAGTTTTGTTGTTTTCTCTTGCAATAACCATTTCTGCCGCAGAAATAGACTGGGACAAACTGCAGGATAAGGCCAAAGAGTATACTGATAAAAATTCCGGCAAAAATATCAATGTTGGCGGCAAATCAGTTAATGTTTCGATTCCATCGCAGCCAACCGGCCGCAGTATCGACAGCTCTGAGCAAAGCGTTTCCGAGTCTGACCAGCGCTATATCTCAGTACATATGAAGCTGGCGAACCGCCACTTTTCACGCAAAAACTACCAACGCGCCGTAGAAGAAGTCGAACTGGTTTTTGAACGTCAGCCCGATCATGGCGGCGGACGCTTTATGCGCGCCGTTATCGCTGCGCGGCTTAAAGAGCATGACAACGCCTGGCATAACATCAGCATTGCCCGTGATAAAGACCCCGAAAACCCCAAAATAAAGAGCTTCATAGAAAAGCTCAAAACCGTCGCACCTGAACCCGAAAAAACGGTCGGCGTGGCTGGCATTTTCCGGCCACTGCCAGTTTCAGCAAGCGAAAAAGCCTGCGATGTAATAGAAAGACTGTTGAAAGATCAGTCCAGTCAGAATATCACCAGCATAGATATTGATGAATACGTCACCGAGGGCAATTCTGTCTGGGTGACCATCAAGATCAACTGTTCATCAGTCGTTCAAAAAGCAAACATTGCAGCGGTTCTAGAGAAAGCTGCCGGTGGGCGCGTTGAGATCCTTTCCGGCCCACCGCCTCAGGGTGAAGAAAAACTGCTGAATCTGAAATTTGAGATTGCTGGCATGCCTGTCGAAAACAAGCAGGTCAAGCCAGTCTCCGATTTGCGCGAGTTCGTAAAGCTGATCGCCGAAGAAACCGATATCGCAATCAGCGATACAGAAGAGCGTGATGCTGAGAATAAGATTCTCGAGACAACTTATGATATTGCAGTGCGTGACTTTAAATCGCTCAATGATTTTCTGCGCAAGATGTCGCCTTACGCCCACAAATTCAGAGTTGCCAGTCTTAAACTTGCCTATATAACCGGCTCACAAACACTAATCTGGCGTTGCAAAGTGCAAGTGTTTTACCAGATGAGCTGACAGCATTAACCTGTTTTTTTTATTCTTCGTATAAAAATCAGGCACTCATTCCGACAGAGTTAAAAAATCTGTTTGAGGTCAACCTGTGCAATCTGCAACTTTCCTGCATCGATCTGCGCTGTTTCTTTTCGCGTCGTTTGCCATTTTTATATGCTCCAACTCAGTTGCAAAGGCGTTCAATGAAAAGGACATGATTATCATGAACGTCGCGGTCCCCGCAGCAATCGCCGCAATCAAAGCATACCACCGTGGCGAAAGCGTTGAGAAAGCCGCGCTCCAGGCAGCGTTTGGCGGCTACATCATGCATCAGGGCTTTAAAATGGCGCCTAAATTACAGGAAGAGTCGGCAATGAAAGCCTGGCAGACAAAGTGCATGATCAATTTTGGCGCGTCACTCGCCGAGTCTGCCGGTGAAGAGTTCGTCTTCAGAATGGACGTTGGTCCGGTCTGGATTATAG
>MFYY01000275.1:9572-14480 GCA_001787855.1 Candidatus Riflebacteria bacterium GWC2_50_8
GCCTTCAAACGCAGCACCGACCTCGACGGCACGCTCAATGGCTCAACAGCACTGGCTTACAGTAACGCGAACACTTTCACAACCAATACTGACGGAGCGCATGCCGGACATGAGCTGGTACATACTTTTCAATATCGGCGCGATGCCATGTATCCACTGCGTATCGGCAATTTTATCAAGGGCCTCGATGAGCGACTTGGCGACCGCTGGGTAGATGATACCGCCTGGAGCATGAACTGGGGCCTGCAATGCGCATGGGCTGATGCTACCGGAAGAAGCAAAGACTTTGACATTCCGATGGAAAAAGAAGCATACTATCTTGAGCAGAAATACCGTGCCCCCTGGCGATGAACAATCAGATGAATGCTTCTTTTCTGGCAACAACTGTTCCCCTGTGCAAGGTTAAGGTCAGACTGTTCGTTAACAGCCTGAAAGCACGTGTTACCGCCAAAAAAGCAGTATTAATTCTCTTTGGCGCCCTGGCAATAATTTTTTCTGTAGCCATGGCCGTTTCAGATCTGGTTATGTTGATGAATATCACCGGGGCAAAGCTGCAACTGGCGGAATGGATTATCGGCATTATCGCCTGCTATGCCAGCTTTGTGGTCTTTGCCAGCGACCTGCTCAGCGGTCACACCATCAACGCCGGTCAGATGAGTTCTGATTTCGATTATCTTTCAACACTGCCAGTTTCACCGGCGAGTCTTCTCTGCGTCAAGATATTCGAGCGTTTCGCCAGCGACTATATTGGCGCCATGATTCTTTTGCCCGGCTTTATTGCGGCAACATGCCGAAATGGCATTAACGTCAGCGGGATATTGATTTCAATTCTGCTGTTTGCCCAGATAAGCATTCTGATCGGCACCGTCATCAACCTGATCATGCTGACTCTGCGCCGTTATCTGCCGCTGACTTCGATAAACAATTTCTTTTCATTCTTTGGCTATATTGTGGGTTTTGCAATTTTTATACCCTACGCCATAGTTGATAGCATGCCAGACACGGCATTAGACTACTTCATCAACTATCATAACAGTTATTATGACTCGCTGTTTACCGTGCTGCAACCCGTGCGCTGGCTGGGAACCATCCTTATCAAGGCAGAACCGACTGCCGAATTATGGCAGTTCAGCGGAGTATGGCTCATTGCCATGCTGGTATGCGTTCTGCCCCTTCACCGGGCACTCAACAGCGGCGCACTGTCAATTAGAAAAACCAAAACCAACCGCAAAGACACCAAAAAAGCCGGCAGATTTTCGGGGTTGGTGCAGAAAGACTACCTGTTGTTGAAGAGCGATTACAATATCCGCATCAACTCAATATTTCTACCAATTACCTTCATAGTGGTCAACTCTCTTTTCTGGAGCCAGGCGTTTGAATTTAAAACGCCCGGTTCCATGCTCTACATGATCTATGCCGGTATTATCTACTTCTGCATGTTCGGGCCAACCAATACGATTGGCAGTGAAGGGCGCACCATCTCACTGCTGGAAAGCCTGCCGCTTCATCCCCAGGAAATTCTCCGGCGCAAATTTGTTTTCTGGTTCACCACCGCAGCGCTGATCTTTCTACCTTTAACCATACTTGAAGCCCGGTATTTGAACTTTGACGCCCTGGTAGCAATAAAGGCCTCTTTTTTGACACTCTTGTTCACTGCCGCATGTGTCTGGGCGGCTCTCCAGATCTCGGCAATATTTCCGGTCTTTGACAGCAAAATGCTGCAGCAGAGCTCAACCATATCCGCCAAGGCAGCCGCGCTTGGCGTCGCGTTGATTTTGCTGCCTTTTCAGGACCTCACCCTGCTTAATCTTTACGCCTTGCTGATTTTCGCAATAATCGTGGTTCTTCTCAATATGAAAGCGCGGGCGCTGATGTTTTTCCGGCTCGAAAGCGAACAGCACAACAACAAGCAGCAGCAGTGGCTTAACTTCATGTTGCTGGTATGCTGTTTCCTCGGTTTTGAAGCTTTTATCAACAAGTGTTTTCAGGCGCTCATTCCTGGCGAAAACACCGGGCTATGGGCCTGGGTGCTGCCTGCACTGGTGATGCTTCCGATACTGATACTTTCAGCAGTTTTCAGAAAACCGTGGGCAGGCGAAAAGCCATTACCCGGCAGCAGAAAGCCAGAATATTTTAAAACGGTCCTGTCGGGCTCCGTTCTCGGCGCACTGAGCGCTGGCAGCACCTGGCTTTACCTGTCATACAATCCTGCAACAAAAAACTTTCTGGCCGGCGAACTGATGCACTATTCCAAACTGATCCAGGGATTGGGCTTGAGTCTCGAACTCTCATCACTGCTTACATCGGCACTGCCGGTGGGGGTTGCCGCATTATTTACCATGCTGGCGACAATACATGTCACAAAAGACCTGGCAACCGCTGATTACTGGCGGGCCTTTATTCCCCTTGCCGCGCTGGCAACCCTGGCCCCGGCCTCAGCCACAATAATGGCCCTCATCAGCATTTCATTCATCGCATTTTACTGCCGCTATTTTCAGTCTGCAGCTGGTGCCGCACTGGTTGCGGCAATAAGCACTGCCTTGCCCCTGTTTCTGCTTTTCTGATAGCACCAAATAGAGCGCCGCGCAAAAAAATACTAAAATTCGCTTGCATTAACCTCTGATCTTTATACTTTATCTGACCATGACCCGACATGGAGGTTTTTATGTTTAGTCGAAAACCGGTATTATTGTTTGCCATACTCCTTATCACCATGGCAATAGTAGCATCACAGGTTATGGCGAATCTGAACGAGTGGGAATCCGCCGACGGCAGCGAGTCGATGAATCCCGACATGGCCTACGCACATTCTGGTCGCTACCTGCAGACAGCAGGCCAGTATGATAGAAATGGTGACAGCCGCGTTGATCTTATTATTGCCGACCGCAACGGCGATGGGCGCGCTGATTACTGGGCTACCGACCGCAACTTTGACGGCAAATTCAACGACTATCAATATGACCGCAATTTTGACAGTCGAATTGACCAGTGGGAGTATGATCTCAGCGGCAACGGAATTTCTGATAAAATTTACGTTGATGCCGACGGAGACGGACGAGCTGAGCTGTATGCCATGCTCAACCCGATTACCCGCACCTACACCTGGTATGGCAACATGAATTCAGTTCAGGCCTCTGGCCAGATGTCTTTTCCAGCCATGCCAAGCCGCAGCACTTACCAGAAGAGCTACAAAGGGGGACGCGTCGGCGACTCTGACTGATTTAATTCTGTCGGGGCTGTAGTTGCAGTTCGAAGGCCGGGGACTTATAATCGAAAAAAACTGGTCCAAGGCTGCAATTAAATGAAAAAAATTACTATGCTCATGATGCCGCTGTTACTGACAGCGGCGTTCTCTTTTCCTGTAAGCGCCCAGACTGAAAATGCCACCGGCACTGCCGCCATCGCTGAGACGAAATCTCCGATTGAACCGGCCACCCCGGCTTCCGAGAAGCAGGGAAACATCGCATCAGTCACAGAACCGCTACCAAAGGTTGCCCCGGCGACTGCAGATGAGTCGAGCGCTGAAACCGCATCTGAATCGGTATCTGATAGTGACTCTGATTGCGAATCTGCTGTAGAATCTGAGACATCATCTGAATCAGAAGACGAGTCTGAGTCTGTGACAGAGCCTGAGCCTGAGCCAGAGCCGGAGCCAGCTGAGCCTGATCCGTTCGCCAGCGATCCATACGCACAGAGTTCGCTCAAAGATATCGAACAGCACTTTTCACAAAGCCGCGAGCTGGCCGTCAAATCACGAGAATTCGGCAGCAGGGCGCGCGCGATCATTGCCGGAACCAGCGATAATCGAAATTTTCGTCGGCACAGCGAATATCTGACGCGGGCCGTCAACAACAATGTTTATGTGACTAACGTAGCGATGCTGGTGTTTCCGCGCCTGCTCGAAGTAAGCAATCTGCTCTGCGAATCTTCAATAAAAACATTGATGAATGCTTTTACCGGCGAACTAATTCGCGAACCGCTGGCACGCGAGATAAGATTGAGTGAAATGCGCAACCTGCTCGACAGTCAGGCCGAGCTTGCCCGCCTGTTGCGCAATCTTTCAAATCAGATCGCATGTTTCAGTCTGGAAGCTCAGCTACAGAGCTCCCGCCGCCACACACAGGGCCGCATACCAGAGTTTTTGCGAGCGGCAAACCGTGACATGATCAACCTGATCACCCGTCAGAACGCCAATCTGGAAGCATTGCTCAACCAGTTCGACCATCACAACCAGTTCTGTCTGGTGAATATCGACTATTTTTTTGCGGTCAGCGACCACGCGCCAGGTGTAATGCAGGGTGCGCAGCTTGGCCGCCTTCTCCGAAGCTGCGCAGACTTTGCTGTCAGCCTGCACAACTACCGTGAAGAGTTCCGTGTTTTTGCTGCGCAATTTGAAAAGCTTATAGATAAAAGGTTGAACGAAGTCGACACTCTGGTCGGTAATAAAACTCGCTATGCTGCCAGAATTGCAGAATTCGCCAATAACTACCCGGAACGAGACCTCGACGATATGCGCGAAGAGACATTTTCAGCGCAGCAGTTGCTGCAGCAGGCGCTGGAGTTACTCGACACAATTCGCGAGCAGGCTGGCAAACTTTCCGAAGGCGACATATCGGCGGCAGCGCCCGAAGAGAGTGAAGTCGACGTTAAAGCGCATGAGATTCTTAAGACATCCCTCAATCAGCATCTCGACTCAACAAGCTGGTCGCTCAAAGAATTTTTATCTCCTCCCGAAAAAATAGCAGAACCCGTCTTAGAAGAAGAAGTCTCATCTGAGGCTATCGAGGAAAAACTCGAATCTGAAACTATCGTAGAAGACCTGGAAACTGAGTCATCAATACTGGAAACTAAAGCGTCCGTAGAAGATTCAACAACCTCAACACAAAAAGAACCAGCCACTGACACTCC
>MFYY01000275.1:14560-14847 GCA_001787855.1 Candidatus Riflebacteria bacterium GWC2_50_8
TCGGCGCATTTGCGAGATTTTAAGAGAAAAGCAGACAATAACAACCAATAATCTGCTATCAAACTGATTGATTTCGATTTTCCTCGAATTTTTGCCGTCAACTTTCAGCGGCATTTTGTCGATAGATATTTAAGATAGGGAAAATTGTGTCACATTGATTGCAAGGAGGCAAAAAATGAATATTCGTCTACCAGACCACGGAAGGTCACTAATAGAACAGCTCAAAGAGATGCGGGCAAACCCGAAGGCAGAAAAAAAAGAAAACGCTGCGGCCAAAGGGCTAAAAC
>MFYY01000275.1:14880-15757 GCA_001787855.1 Candidatus Riflebacteria bacterium GWC2_50_8
CCGATGAAAAAACTCCCCAGGCTGTGCAGGCTGATGGCCTCAATATATCTTTCCAGTTTGACCTTTTCTACGAACTTACCAGCAAAGTCGAATCCAAAATGGGCCAGAAAGGTGCAGAGCGTTTCGTCGAACTCAGCGGCACCGTTTCTGAAACCTTTATGGGCAACTTCAACCTTTCAATTGACGCAGTCGGCTCTTTCATGAACGGCACCGACAAATCGCTCGACATCTCTCCAGAAGTCACCGGCGAATTCTTCGACGCAGTTGAAGGACTAGCTGATCTCAGCCCGGAAGCACTCGAAAACTTTTTGAAAGAATCTGATGAATTCTTTGCCAGCCTCGAAGAAACCTATGGCCCGGCCAATGGCGCTTTTGACCAGATCAAAACCACCATGCAGGAACAGGCAAAAGCCTTTTTCGCAGATGTCGATGCAGTCAGACAGACGGCACTCGCCGGACCGGCCGCCACAGAAGCTTTGCCAGAGACAGCTCCCGCTGAGACTTTGCCAACAGGAGAACTGTCAGCAGCTGAAGGAGAAAACCAGCTGATTGAGCTGCTTTACCAGCCAGAGAAGAAGGTCAGCCAGAGTGACTACAAGGATTTTCTCAAAGACTTCCTGGAATACACCGAAAAGTTCAGGCAGCAGCTGTTTGAAAAGCTTTTCAACAATAAGCTTTCTAACTACGAAAAGCTTGCCAATGCTGCTGAAGAGCCTGAATCAATTAAAACCGGCACCATCAACACCGCAGCCTGACGTTCTACAGTTCTTTCCAGTATTTAGCGGCGTTCTCGCCACCGGCGTAAAAAAAATACAGCGTTCCGGTCTCGACGTAACCGTTCTTTTCAAACATGCGCCGCGAAGGTGTGTTACTCTCA
>MFYY01000275.1:15782-22195 GCA_001787855.1 Candidatus Riflebacteria bacterium GWC2_50_8
TTCGGCACTCTTTGAACCACTGCTCGATCACTCTTACCAGGGCACTTCCGACACCACGTCTGGCGTAATCCGGTCTGACGCCGATCTTGTAAACTCGCCCTGACGGAATCTTGAAATGACGCAGCAGCCCGATTACCTCGGCACAGATTTTGCCGCTTTCGTCGCGAATAATGATTGTACGGCTGGTTGGCGCGACAATAAGATGGGTCAGGCTGCGTTTCGAAAAGCGGTCGGGCAAATTTTCGAAACAAATTTTCTCAAACTCGATCAACTCGCTGACAATATCTTTTGTCGCGACAATAAATTCAAAATTTTCCATAGTCTACCTGCCCTGATGTTTTCATCAGAATATTATCAGTTACGGTCGGCGAACAACACTTTTTTATCAGAGCAGAAACCAGAGCCTCAAAAAAATATTTTTTTTCTGTTGCAGTCTCTTGCGGGTACCCCTGTCGATCAGTAGAATCAAAGTATCCGGCTCTAAGCATTCCCGGATAAGTTTATAAGTTCAGGGAGACCGAGAATGAAGCGAGTAGCAAGTATCGTCGCAGTAACCACCCTGTTTATGTTCGCAGTTTTAATGCCAGCCTCAGCGCAGGTTAAAGACTGGACCGTAGCCGTATTTCTCAACGCTGACAACAACCTCGACCCGTTTGGCGTCGAAGACCAGGAAGAAATGTCGCGTGTTGGCTCGAATGCCAATCTTAATATCGTTACGCTGATTGACCGCGAGCGTGGACCCGCCCAGATCAACTATATCGAAAAGAACAATATCGTTAAGATCAAGGATATGGGCGAACTCGATATGGGCAATTACAATGAATTCGTTAAATTTGCCCGTTTCATCAAAGAAAACTATCCGGCAAAACACTATAGTTTCAGCATCTGGAACCACGGCTCGGGCTGGAAAAACAAGAATGTAAATGCTATTTTCCGTGGCATTTCTTATGATGATTCTTCGAACAACCACATCACTAATGCCCAGCTCACCAATGCCACTGCCGAAATAGCGAAAGTCCTCGGCCAGAAAATCGACATTCTCAACATGGATGCCTGCCTTATGCAGATGGTTGAAGTAGGCCATGCAGTTAAAGATAACGTCAGATTCATGGTTGCTTCAGAAGAACTCGAACCCGGTAAGGGCGCACCATACGACGACATACTCGCCGGCATCAGAAAAGGTATGACCCCTGAAGCATTTGCCAACAACTGGGTTAACGCTTTTGCAAAATCATATACCGGTGGCAGCCAGGGTCACGATGAATCAACCCAGTCTGCAGTTGATATGAGCAAGTTCAGCGCGATGGTCGATGCTACTGACGGCCTGGCCAAAGCTCTGATGAGTGGCAAATATTCAGCCGATGTAAAAGCGGTTCTTGCAACTACCCAGAAGTTCGATTTTCCTGAAAACATCGACATGCTGCACTTTGCAGAATTGCTCAAAGCCCGCATGAGCGCCAACGAATCAGTCAAGACTGCCTGCGACAAACTTCTGGTAGCCGGCAAAGCTGCGGTAATCAACAGCAAGAACACTGGCTATTCGACCAAAAACGCAAAGGGCATCGCAATCTACCTGCCAGCAACCTTCCGCGTCGAAGCCAAATACCTGACCCTGAGCTTCGCCAAAGAAAGCCTGTGGGATGACATGATTCAAACCCTTCTGAAGCGCGACCTGGCTGAAACTATTGTTAACGACATCAAAGCCGGCAGCCTCGACGAAATGCGCAATCTCGTCGCTTCAGCAGCAGGCAATCCTGAGAGCGCCGATCTGTATCGTTTCATCATCCGCGAACTCAACTATGAAATGTATACCGAAAACGCTCTGCCCGCATCACTGGCTGAAGAATTCAAAACTCTGTTCAACCAGCTTTCAGGTGCAATAGCGCGCTAAGACAAACAAAGATAAACAAACCCGGGCAATCAGCTTGTGGCTGATTGCCCGGGTTTGTTTTTGCACGATTAGGATGCTGGCCAGATTGCAGATCTGACTGGGAACATCAGATTTGCCTTTAGTATCAAAAAATAGTATTATTATTGCAGAGGCCATGAACAACAAACATCGTAAAGTTCTGGAAAAAGTCTTTCAAAATCCCGTCAAACCAATTGAATGGCAGGATATCGAAAAATTTTTTCTTGCCTTGGGGGCTCGAATTGCTGAAGGTAGCGGTTCCCGTGTGACATTTTCTCTCAACGGTGTCACAGCTGATTTCCATCGGCCGCACCCCGGCAAAGAAGCCAGGCGCTATCAGATTATCGACACCAGGGAATTCTTGACAAAAGCCGGTATTGATCCGGCAAAAGTTTGAGGTGAGAAGCTATGAACAGCTTGAAATATAAAGGTTACATCGCCAGAATCGACTTTGATCCAGAAGATGAAATCTTCGTCGGCCGTGTAGTTGGCATTAAAGACATTATTGGCTTTCATGGGGAATCTGCCAAAGAATTGCGCCAGGCATTTGAAGAAGCTGTTGATCACTATCTTGCATCCTGCAAAGAGCTTAATATAAAGCCTCAGAAAAGCTTTTCAGGCAAATTCGTTATTCGTCTCTCCCCTGAAATTCACGAAAAGGTGGCTCTTGCTGCCGCCGAAACCCACAAAAGTCTCAACAGCTGGATCGAAGACGTTTTGAGAACTCATGTAAAGGTCACATGATTTTTTATTCAGGCGGCGGCCGATGTCTGTCGCAGGCCGCTGACATCAAGAGCAGGCGACTGTAAAAACCGGGCAATCAGCCACAAAAAATCCAATGTTTGCAAGACTAAGTGCAGGTCAAACTGCACTTAGTCTTGCAATTAACACATTTAAAATTTATATTTGAATATCCGTTGACACTGTACGTTTTGATACTTATAATAAGGAAACGTAGTATCCGTATTGAGTAGTTTTTTTTTGTATAAGTGTATAAGAGTATAAGGAGTATTTAGCATGAAACGTGTAATCAGTATTTTAGCCATCGCTCTCTTCACCCTTTGTCTTTGTACCCCGGCCAGTGCTGCTGCTGCCCAAAAAGAATGGACATTCATGGTTTTCTTGAATGCCGACAACAACCTTGATTCTTTTGGTGTGGGCGACATGCAGGAAATGGCAACCGCCGGCGGCTCCAACGATCATCTCAATATCGTCTGCCTGATCGACCGCGAACATGGCCCGGCAACCCTTAACTACATCACCAAAGACGGCCCCCAGGTCGTTAAAGAGATGGGCGAACTCGACATGGGCGATTATCGCGAATATGTCAGATTCGTAACTGATGTTGCCAAAGCTTACCCGGCAAAAAATTATTGCTCAATCATCTGGAACCACGGTTCTGGCTGGAAAAACGCCAACGGCGAGATCATCAAAGGCATTTCTTATGATGATTCTTCAAGCAACCACATCACCACCAATCAGTTGACCGTTGCCATGAAAGAAATCGAAGCCGCTCTTGGCAAGAAAATCGAAGTATTCAGCTTTGACGCCTGCCTGATGCAGATGATGGAAGTCGCCTACGCACTCAAAGATGGCTGCGATTATCTGGTAGCTTCAGAAGAAACCGAACCCGGCGAAGGTTACCCCTACAAAGAAATCATTCAGAACTTCAAAAAAGGCATGACCTCCGAGCAGGTTGCCACCATGATCGTAAAACAGTATGCCGCTTCCTATGATGGTGGCAGTGCTGGTAATTCATCAACCACCCAGTCTGCAATCAAATGCAGCGAACTTAACAACCTGACCGATGCTATCAACGGTTTTGCCAAAGCCTCCATGGCCGGCGAATTTGCCGCTGAATTCAAATCAGCTCTCAATCGCGTTCAGAAGTTCTATTACAGAACCAACATCGACCTCGGCCACTTCTTGGCCCTGGCCAAAGACAGCATCAAGGACGAAGGTTTCCAGACTGCTGCCAAGAAGCTCGAAGCAGCCTTTGCCAAAGCGGTTATCTGCAATGGCCTGAGCGGCTACAACACCAAGAACGCTACTGGCCTTGCCATTTATTTCCCAACTTCTTCTTACAGTTTCTCGGCTGAATACAAAGACCTTGCCTTCGCCAAAGACTGCATGTGGGAAGCCATGGTTATGGATTACTACAAAAAAGCAGCTGCCAAGACCCTGGTTGCCGATGTAAGCCGCGGCGACGTATCAAGCCTGATGGCCTATGTTTCTACTGCTAACGAAAAGAACCGCGAAGTCAGCGCTCACGTTATCGCCAAGCTGAACTTTCACGTGTTCGCCGAAGGCGGCCTCGACGAAGCCACCCAGACCAACGTTCGCAACCTGCTCAGCGAACTCAAAACCAGATAATAACGCTTTAAACAGAACCGCAGAGACTCATGGTCTCTGCGGTTTTCTTTTTCCCGGAATCGCGCGATGGAGGTCTGCTTATGATTTCCCGGCAATCCACTGTTGATAAGAAATTCGATACAGACAATGTTCTCGAAGGCTGTTGCCAGGCGGAACGCGCGGGTGCTCAAAAGTCGAAGAGTCCGGTATCATACCGAGCCGCTCCATTACTGCACGCGATTTGACATTGATAACGCTGGTGAATGAGACGATATCGCTCAAATGCAAAGTTTCGAAACCAAGGCGCAGTGCAGCGCGGGCCGCTTCGGTTGCGTAGCCCTTTCCCCAGGCCAGCCGGGACAGTCGCCAGCCAATTTCGACACAGGGATTAAATGGCAGGTCAGCAACAGGAATACTCAAGCCGACAAAGCCGATAAACAATCCTTCTGTCCTGGTCTCAACTGCCCACAGGCCCCAGCCATGCTCTTCGATGAAAGCCTGGCAACGGTCAGCCAGCAGATCACTCTGTTCGCGTGTCAGCAGAGTTGGAAAATATTTCATAACTTCCGGATCAGCGTTCATTTCTGAGAAGGGTAACCGATCTTCTGCTCGCCATTGGCGCAGAAGAAGCCGGTCTGTCTCAATTGTGATCAAATCAGGCATAAAATACTTTCTAACGACGTGTCGATTTATCCGGGCAAGGAAACGGAGTAAAGTGTGGGGTCAGGGCTGATACCCTTTAGCTGGGCAGAAAATGTTCTGACCGGCCAGCGACGCTCAGCGATAAGACTGCTGATAGTCTGCTCCTGAAAAACCTCTTCTGAAAGAAGGACTTCGCCTTCAAGGCTTTTGCCCTGTACCCGGGCTGCCATATTCACGGTTCTGCCAAAATAATCGAGATGGTTGTTTGAGTTGACCGCAATTACCGGACCGCGGTGAATGCCGATCTTTACCTGCAAACCTTCAAGCTCCCTGTTTTTGTGAGAGAACTTTTCCTGAACTTCGACTGCCGCCTCAAGAGCCTGCTCACTGGTTGGAAAAGCAGCCATTACAGCATCACCGATCGTTTTAACGATCCCGCCTTCGAACTTTCTGATCGACCCGACCATGGCTTCAAAGTGCCTCTTTACCAGGGTATACGCCCGGGCATCGCCGACCTCTTCATACATGCGGGTAGAATCTTTCAGATCGGTAAACATCAGAGTCAGGTTCTTGACACCAAACGAGGTTTCCGGCGACAAAAACTCAGAGTCGAAAAGATCTTTAAAATCCTGCTGCATAGCGACGTAGTGCGCAGAAACCCAGTTGTTAACAGGCCTGTCTTCTGCCAGCAGAAAACCCTGCATGCCCGGAAAGCTTGATTTGATACGCAAACACACTGGCCCGGCATTCAGCTGCAAAGAGCCGGGTGTTATCTCGCCGGTAGCGCTGATGTTCAGATCGACCTGTTGGAGCGAACTGCCCTGGTGCTGCGAAACATCGAGAGAGTAAGAATTGTCGATTTTTTCGGTCACCCAGTAAACATATTTTCCCGGTGCGAATGTGTGCTCAATCTCAAGCGGCTTGCCGACCTCAACACATCGCCCAAGCGTCAGCTGACGCCCTTCCCGATTGCCAAGCTCTTCGATAAAATCCATCATTCCAGAAAAATCGCGCTGGTGAAAGTCGCTGTAGCTGAGAGCTCGAATTGACGGGTTAAGCGTAAAAGTGACTTCAACCTGCTTCTCAAAATCGAGATTCCAGTCGATCTGGCACAAAAGACAGTGCCCGCGCTGCTGTAACCCCATCATGTGCCGGTGATACTCAGGAAGCCCGCGACAGGAGGGACAGTAGATGTCCCATGACATATCGAACAGGCCAAGGCGCGTTGCAAACAAAAAACCACGCAGCGCTTCATTGCGATCGATTCCAAGCTTCTCGGCAACCCGAAAAGCATTGATCTTATAAAGGTCAAAATCCGACCCGGTCTCGATCAACTCTTGAATCGCGGTAGCCACCTTCTTGTGACAACTCGTCTGCTTGAGTTCGCCAATCTTTTCCATAATGTTACTGTTCATTTTGTTGCCACCTCATGTCAATTGACCACTTACAAGAAACATTATATTACCAGCTAAGCAACAAAGCAAAACCGCCGGGACCTGGTTGAGTCCCG
>MFYY01000275.1:22203-23875 GCA_001787855.1 Candidatus Riflebacteria bacterium GWC2_50_8
CTCTCACAGCGGCAGACCGCCCGGAAGCAGGAAGAGCTGAAAAAGCTGGTTTCTCCCACACAAAACCTGAGATTTGCAAGTGGGTCAGTATTATTGCTTTTTCTTGCTGGCGGGTTTGTTCTTGCTGGCGGGCTTCTTTCTGGTCGCAGGTTCTTTCTTGATCACCTCGGTTCTTATGCCGGTGTATTCTCTGACAACATAGCCTGCCGGGTGCGGCGGAAAAACTGTTTTCAGATCAAGCGAAAGCTCAGGAAACAGGCCAGAAGTAACTGTTTCGTGATCATAATAGCCTTCAAGCTTTTGATAAATGCCATTTACCAGTTTGTAAACCATCACAGTCCGGTTGTTGGGATCTACAAGCCAGTATTCCTTCACACCTGTTCTTTCGTAAAGAGCACGTTTTCTTATGTGGTCATGCGACGAAGTTGAGCTGGACAAGACTTCAACAACCAGGTCGGGTGCTCCCAGACAGCCTTTCTCGTCAAGTTTTTTGGGGTCGCAGATAACCGAAATATCGGGTTGAATAACGTCATAAATGTCATCATCTTTTGGCGATAATTTTGGCAGCCTGACATCAAAAGGTGCCGCATAGACCTCACAGGTCTTACCTAGAAAAAAAGTTGCCAGTTGGCGACAAAGTTCCATGGAAATCTTCTGATGAATCCGCAAAGGCGCATTCATATTATAAATAATGCCGTCGATCAGCTCAAAACGCTCATCATTCGGCCAATTCAGATAATCGGCATAAGAATAACGCCTTTTCACAGAACGTTCAGAATCACCAGCCATTATGCCACCTCCACCAAGTCATACTTCAATTATAACCATATCGTCCGGCAATTTCCAGCCGCAGCCGCGCAACATAAACATAAGCATCTTTTACCACCTCATGCAAATCCATCATTGATATGAAATTCGATAATACCAGCACTTTATCAACCTTTTACGCTGTTACTAGCTTTTTTGCCGTTGGCCTGCAGAAATACGACCCGCGATTCGAGCTGCGTTTCGCGAAAAAATTACCGGGCCGCGATGAATGCTGATCTTTACCTGCAAGCCCGCAAGCTCCCTGCTTTTACGCGAGAACTTTTTCTGGATTTCGATTGCTGCTGCAAGAGCAATTTTACTGGCGGGAAACGGCCATGACAGCATCACCGACTTCTTCACACATGCGGGTAGAGTCTTTCGGATCAGTAAAAAGCCGGTTCTGCATTAGTGCCCGTACTTTTGCAGAACTCAGGGGCGAACAACACGAAAACCGATGAAGATGATCTGGTTAAACGGGCTAGCGCACTCACGATGGGCCACGGAAGCGAAGCCGGCGCTATTCATCCAGCCGCCGCCACGAAAGACGCGGGCCGAGGCAGCTGCATCGTTGTGATAGTCACTCTGAGCACCAACAGGGTAGCCAGCATACCAATCCCAACACCATTCAAAGACATTGCCACTCATGTCAAAAAGTCCAAGTTCATTAGCAGTCTTGTCAACTCCTGCAGGATGGGTTTTGCTGCTTGAATTTACACTATACCAGGCATAATCACCGATCAGGTTGGCGCCCGTGCTGCCAGCAAAGGCTTTAAGATAGCCCGTAGTATTCGTAGCTCCAGGATTGCCTGTGTCAGCACCCATTGCTGCCCACATCCATTCCATTTCGGTCGGCAGACGGTAGCCA
>MFYY01000276.1:0-606 GCA_001787855.1 Candidatus Riflebacteria bacterium GWC2_50_8
AAAACTCCGTAGGGTATCTGAAAGTTGAATTCGCGAGCGCACAGCGTCATTTGTTTGTGAGCCGCAGTATGAAAATCGAGCAGATTGCCAAAATTAACCGGTGAAAGAATGTCGCCGTTCATCACGATCAGCGGCTGTTGTACTGGTTCGGGAAGAAGAGACAGCGAGCCGGCAGTGCCAAGAAATTCTTTTTCTTCGAGATAGTTTATGCTGACGCCTTTAACCGGATTCCCGGCAAAATAATCTTTTATCCGCGCGGCCCGGTAGTTGATCGAAATGTATACATTTTCAATACCATGTCGGCGCAGCTGTTCGACGATCAGGGCTATTATCGGGCGATTGCCAACCGGCAGGAGCGGTTTGGGAATCTCGCGCGTGATCTCGCCGAGTCGCGAGCCAAGGCCGCCGGCCATAATAACAGCCATATTGTTGCGCGGTTTGCGGGCAATCAGATCTTTGAGCTGCACCAGCTTGAGCACCCTATTGTTGCGATCAACCACTGGCAGATGTTTTATCGACCTGTTGGTCATCAGAAACAGCAGCTCATCATCAGGAGTGTTCTGGCCTGCCACGATGGGCTGGCGATTCATCAGCTCGGAAATCGGG
>MFYY01000276.1:620-10048 GCA_001787855.1 Candidatus Riflebacteria bacterium GWC2_50_8
ATATCGCCATCGGTGACAGTGCCGAGAAGCCTGAGCTTTTCGTCGACAACAAGGGCAATCTCAAAAGCGGCCTCATCAATGACTTTAAGGGTGTCGAGTATGGTTGTAGCAGGCTTGATCAGGATTTTTTCGATCTGAGCGCTCATCTTGTTCCCTTAAGATAGATTTTATCTGACTGTTGCCAACATAACAGAAATGCCTTTCATGGTAAACCCCTGTCAGTTTTCCTGAATAATGGCGCAGCTGAGATTTTGCTGCCGTACAGGATTGACAGCTCAAATTTTACTTTGCCCGTCAAATGTGCTAAATTAAATTGAGAGATAAAGATGGGAGATTGAAGACTATGGGTCCGCTATTGTTGCTTATCGGATTGCTTTTGTTCATGATGAGCCTGATCTGGACAACGGGCGAGGCGCTCAAAAAAGATCTTGTTCATGGCGCGTTCGCACTTGTTGCAACTCCAGTATATAGCGGCTTCTGTGCATTTCAGGTAGATTATAAAAAATGGAGCCGGCCCTTTTTCATCTCAATGGCTGGCCTGCTGTTATCGTTGGTTGGATATTTGCTCGGTTAAATCAGGTTTTAAGGTGAAATATGAGCAGTATACTCGACATTTATGTGTCTCAAGACGACAACGAAACGATGACAGTCAAGCTGATCGGCGAACTTGACCAGCTTTCGCTGAAGTCGCTGAAACAAGAGATGGATGGCAAGAACGCAGAGGAAATGAAGCTGCTGGTTTTTGATCTCGAAGAGGTTGATTTTATCGCCAGCGCCGGCCTCGCCATTTTTGCATGGTATGCCGACTGTTTCAAAAAGCGCGGACTTGGTCAGAAACTCAAGGTTATTAACTGCAGCGAAGGCGTGTTCAGTGTTTTCCACCTGACCATGCTTGACGAAATTATGAGTGTGAGCTGCGCCGCCGAAAGTGCCGACTAAAACAGCCGCCCGCAGGCGGCTGTTTTAAATCTCATGCTTTCCCGATCATTTGCGTTAGAACTTAACGTTGAGGATCTTGAAGATGAAGGCGTATTCAAAGGCGATTTCCTTGATGAAATCGTAGCGCCCGGAAGCACCGGCGTGACCGGCATCCAGATTGGTCTTGAGCAGAAGCAGATTTCTGTCGGTTTTCATGGTGCGCAGTCTGGCCACAAATTTAGCCGGTTCCCAGTATGATACGCGTGGGTCGTTCAGACCACCGGTAACCAGCATGGCCGGGTAATCCTGCGCCTTGATATTATCGTATGGCGAATACGACAGCATGTAGTCGAAATATTCCTTGATTTCGGGGTTGCCCCATTCTTCGTATTCTTCACGTACCAAAGGCAGGCTTGGATCGAGCATGGTGTTGATGACATCAACAAATGGCACGTCGGCAATTACCGCCTTAAAGATATCCGGGCGCATGTTAACGACAGCTCCCATAAGCAGTCCACCGGCACTGCCACCGTTGATAACCAGCAGATCCTTGTCGGTATAACCGAGTTCGATCAGATGCTCAGCGCAGGCGATAAAGTCGGTAAAAGTGTTTTTCTTATTGAGAAGTTTGCCGTTGTCATACCATGGTCGGCCCATTTCCTGACCGCCTCTGACATGTGCTATCGCATAGATGAAGCCGCGGTCGAGCAGGGAGAGGCGAATCGAGGAAAAGTACGGGTCGAAAGACGAGCCGTAGGAGCCATAGCCGGTAAGATAGGTTTTGGCCGGTGCTTTTTTGCGCATGTCTTTGCGATAAACCAGCGAAACCGGCACCATGGTGCCGTCGGCGGCTTTGGCAAAAATTCGCTCTGACTGGTAATTCGCGCTGGAAAAGGTGCCGAGCACTTCGGTCTGTTTTTTCAGTTCTGCCTTTTCGCTGGCCATGTCGAAATCGAAGACCGACTCAGGTGTCGTGAGCGAGGTGTAGCGGTAACGCAGCTTTGTCGTTTTGTACTCGGGATTTTCATCAACGGTAACACTGTAAACAGCTTCGTTAAAAGGAATGTATTTGAATTCACCGGTTTTATCGAAATAGCGTATTTTCTGCAGCCCGTTATCGCGTTCACTTATCACCAGATAGTTCGCGAAAGCGTCTACGTCATCGATCAATACGTCGTCGCGGGCAGCGATAAATTCCTGCCATTTTGCCGGCGCGGTTTCGTTGTCGCGCGTGCGCATCACCTTGAAATTAATCGCATTCTCGTTGGTCAGTATGTAGAAGTATTCATTCTGATGGATCAGGCCGTATTCGATGCCCTTCTGCCTTGGCCTGAACACTCTGAATTCTCCATCTGGATTGCTGGCTTCGAGCATTCGATATTCGGAAGAAGTCGAACTGCTTGACCCGAGCAGAAGGAATTTGCGGTCGCGCGTTTTGCTTATTCCCGCCCAGAACTGGCCGTCTTCTTCCTTATAAATTTCTTTGTCGGCGGCGATATCAGCACCGAGCTTGTGCTTCTTGATCAGGCAGGCACGGCCGGTGTCATCCATGAGCGTGTAAAAAATGGTTTTGTTATCTTCAGCCCAGACTACTCCATAGGTGGTCGAGGCGACTTTGTCGGGGTAGGTTTCGCCGGTAATCAGGTTGAGAAAGCCCAGTTCAAACTTTTCGGCGCCGGTATTGTCTATTGAATAAGCCAGAATGTTGTGATCCGGGCTGACTTCGAGAGCGCCAAGGGCGAAATACGGAGTTCCTTCTGCGTATTTGTTTTCGTCAAAAATGACCTCTTCAGGGGAGCCCTCTTCAACGCCTCGCCGGCAATGTTTGCGGTATTGCTTGCCTTCTTCGGTGCGGCTGTAATAGTAGTAGCTGTCTATTTTTTGTGGAACTGACAGGTCGGTTTCCTTGATGCGGCTTTTCATTTCTTCGAACAGCCATACCTGCTGTTCTTCAGTGTCTTTCATGATTTCAGAAGTGTAGAGATTTTCGTTTTTGAGATGACTCAGCACTTCTTTGCTCTCTTTGTTTCTGAGCCAGGCATAAGGGTCGGTCAACGACTTTCCGTGGATTTCACGGGTTTCCGGGTGCTGGCGGGTTGAGGGCGGAACAGGAACCTCACAGTGCCCATTTTGAACAGGCAGGCAAAGTGCAACGATTACTGACAGTAAAAGGTAAAGCTTCATTTGAGCCTCCGCGAATATAACTCTGATTTGACAAGGCTATTGCCTGACTGCATATTCTATAATAAATTTAACAGATATGTTACATTGTTTTAGCTGCAATTTATGTGAAAGGGTACGTTAATGAACAAGACTAATTTCTGGCTGAAAATTTTTATCTGCTGCGCGCTTGCAATCATAATGCCGGTTGTCGCACAGGCTTTGATGATTGCCAATCCCGACGAGATAGAAGTTGCCGGTCTGGTGAGTTTTGGTGAAGACGGCGCCGCCTGGCTGAAATGGCAGGGGCATGAAATGCTGGTTACATCAGGTTTTATGATTGGCACCGACTTGCGGGTTGTCGCCATACGACATGACAGCGTTGTGCTTTATCGCCCTGTTCGCAAGCAGTATCATGTCCTGATGCCGGCATCTGAGCTTCCATATAAGGATCGGGTAGATGTTATCTGGACCCAGTCACTACCGGTCTGGAAGATTACCCGCATGGTCGGTCTGGCCTATCGCAAGGATTATGTCTGCCACTATTCTACTGTTTCGCAAAATCAGGTGCGCCGGCATGTTCGTGGCCACGAGGCGATGATGGATATCGTCGTGTCGCCACACCATCGCTTTTACCCACGTCGTGGCCTGTTTTTTGTAGCTCCGGTGCATATTCAGGGAACTGGCTGGAAACATCTGATGGACAGGATTCAGAATTATCGCAGCCGAACTCTTGGCGAGCATTTTCCTGCTTTAAATGAGAAGGGAACCGTTATCAGCGATGGCAAGCCGCTTGACCAGTCTCTGCAGCGCATCGCTTTTGCAACTGGCGTTCGTATTAGCTGGCAGAATCCGGTGATTCTTCCCCTCTATTGTTCCTTGCGCGATCGACCATGGCACGAAATACTTGAAGCCATGGTGATTTTCAATGGTCTCGATATTTACCCGACTGCTGAGGGTCTGGAGATAAGATAATGCGAAGGTCAGCGCTGATACTTGTGACTGTTCTGCTGCTTCTGCAGTCAGTCGCTGCCATGGCGCAGAAAGTCGTCGAGCTGGGCGTTTATAAAGACTGGCGCGGCGACAACTGCATGTTTAAATCAGCGCGGCCCTTTTTTATCATTCGTGATCTTTATGATCTTGAGCGCTTCTGGCAGCAGGCCAACGCCGACGAGCCCATGCCGGCAATAGATTTTACCAAATGTATGTTACTGGTTTGGGCTCCTGGCGCCACAATGTTTGATTACCGACCAGCGGCTGTCGAACGCTTTTTGTATCAGGATGGTTCTTATATCGTGGTTATGGATGTTGATCGCAAAGATTCTGGTGGTTTCTGGCGCCGCCCTTTTGTTGCCACGCTTCTGCCGAACAAGACCGGTGATATCTTTATCATGCGCAAGGTAGTCAATGGCCGCAGAGTAGAATGGAAGTCTCTTTATACAATCTGGGACATGTCGGGTGAGCGCACCAGGCCTTTCGAGATGGTTAAAATTGCGACCCCGCCTGAACCTCAGAAGTTCATTGAGCACGGCGCGCCAGCCAGCAGAACCATGGTCGTGCAGAGAACAGCTTTGGCTGCCCCGGTAGTGGCGGTCGAAACAGCAGAGCCCTCGGCTCAGGAGAGCAGCAGTGAGGCAGTGGCACCCACCACCTCCGCTGCAGTCACGCAACCAGCCAGTGCGCAAACTACTGCGGCACCGGCATGGGAAGAAGAGAATCCTTTCGGCAGCGCGCCGGTCGCTCAAACTGAAACCAGAGTGCAACCGGCGTCACAGACCAAACAGATTGCTAATCCGACCTTCGCAGAAGATCCTCTGTTTGGCACGGAATTCGATATAGAGTTTTAAACATGATTCATGCATATACTGGTGATGGAAAAGGCAAGACAACCGCGGCGGTCGGACTGCTGATCAGGGCTTTTGGCGCCGGTCGCAAAGTCGGCGTGATTTTTTTTGACAAAGGCAGCGAGACTTACCGGCACAATGAGCTGGTGGTGCTTGACCGCCTCAACATCGAATATCATGTTACTGGTCTCGAACGCATGAAGCCCGATGGCAGCTTTCGGTTTGGTGCTCTTGAAGAAGACAAGCGTGAAGCAATGCGCGGCATGGAGCTTGCTTCAGAGATAATCAGCGCCTGTCGACTTGACTTGCTGGTTCTAGATGAAGTTTTGACAACAATGACCTACGGTCTTGTTGAAAAGAACGCGGTTGAAGAGCTTATCAACAAGTGTCCAGAAGAGCTGGAGCTGGTGTTGACCGGCCGTTGCACTGACAAGGAACTGCTCGAAAAGGCTGACCTGGTGACCAAAATGGTCAAGCACAAACACTATTTTGATCGCGGCGTCAAAGCCCGCCCCGGTATTGAGTTTTGATTGCCAGGTGTTGCAGCGGGGTCTAAAGTTTCTGACTGATTACGGTCTCAATATTCTGGCGGAGCTTGATGATTGAGCCGGCAGCAAAATGGCCCTGTATGCTGGCACATGGATAGACCATGCAATCCGGTTCGAGAATTGTGCCGGGGTTGGTGACAGAATTGCAGCCAAGCAGGCAGTTGTCGCCAAGTATGGCGCCGAATTTTCGGATTCCGGTATCGACAACATGTTCGCCGATGCGTGTGCGCACGTTCTTACCGTCATTTTTAAGGTTTGACAGCTTGGTGCCGGCTCCCAGATTTACATTAGAACCGAGAATGGAGTCGCCGACATAATTAAAGTGCGGTGCTTTTGCGCCGGGCAGAAAAACCGAGCGCACAACTTCGCTGGAATGTCCGATAACCGCGCCATTGCCTATTATTACGTTTCCTCTGACAAAGGCGCCGTGCCGAATTTCGACGTTCTCTCCGATAATAGCCGGTCCGCAGAGCATCGCACCGGCCTCAACGACCGAACCCTTGCCGAGATATATGTCACTGCCGCGCAGAAAAGCACCTTCTTCAACAGTGCCAAGAATCTCCGGCCTGACATGCCTGCCGGTAAAGCCGGCCTGAATTCTTTTCAGAATATCCCAGACGTTTTCAATCGTAGCGTAGCCTTCCAGCTCTTTTTCAAACAGTTCGGGGCAGATAAATTCGGGCAGACGGCTGAAAAAATCTCTAATATCGAGCATTGTGCTTCTCCATCGGTGTGAGGTTCTGCCTTCGAGTTTACTCTCGGGCCGGATTCATGTCAATTTTTGCCAGGTCTGGTGAATGCCTGACAGGCTGAGGCGAGCAGGCAGCGTCGGCAAAGGTTTTGATCTTTGCCATGCGTGCATTCTCCGGCTATGCCGAGATGGCAGAGCGAAAAATCATATTTTATCGGGTCTTCGGGGCAGAATTCGGCGAGACGGTGCGCAATTTCTTCGGCGGTTTTCCAGTCGTCGCTGCCTCTGGTGGTAAGTCCGAGGTTGCGGGCTATGCGGCTGATATGGCGATCGAGCGGAATCAGAAGAAGTGCCGGCGATACTTCCGGCCAGAGGTTCATGTCGACGCCGTCTTCAGGGCGCACGAGCCATCGTAAAAACATTTGCCAGCGCTTTACGCAACCTCCTGCTGCCGGGTCTGGCAGCAGATGTCTGGTGCCACGTGAAATCGGTCCGCCGATTATTTCGGCTTCGCGCACAAGCCCTTGTTGCAGGCTGATCAAGCCGTCTTTGATGCTCTTTTGCGGAGTGAAACCATTAAGAAAAACTATTTTGAGGCTTTTGTGCTGCTTGATCAGATTGCCGGCAGCGCTGGCCAGAATGCCGATTTCGGCGCCAGTGCTAAGACGATAAGCTGGCCAGGCAAATTTTTTCGTCTGTGCCGGGTTGCAGATAAGATCGAGAAACTGCCAGTTGCAGGCGTCGAGAGTCTGCCTGATTTTTTTGATAAATTGTGCTGCTGATCCATAAGCCAGCATTGCCGAAAACAGCGCTACTGACTCGACTTCGGCCGCTGGTCTTTTTTGATCGAAAAACCAGCGTGGAAACTGGATCGGGTCGGCACCAGTACGGGCAACCGGCGGGAAATCAGCTAAAACCCTTTCGAGCAGAGGTTTTAAGTTTCCTGATTTCGCCGCCGATTTTGTCATACGGATGAGATCGCTCAGTATTGGAAAGAGCTGCCGCCGATAAATTCACGTAGAATAGATGTTGGAGGCACTTCTTTGGGGTCGAGCGGAGCGAAGAACGCCAGTGTTCTGAGTATCTGGCGTGCCTGAGTATATGATGAGCTCTCTGGTGGGATATCGAGGAGCAGTGGTTCGGCGATTGGTCTAAGCACGGCCCATTCATAAGGCACGGCAGAGTTGAAGACGGTGTTGGCGAATTCCTGGAATGGAAAGATGTTGCGCTCTTCGCCGCGTCGCACTGATGGCCAGCGACTGAACGTATTTTCGGCAGAATAGCCGCGATATTTGCTGTCGCGAACGGTGCGTCTGATAAGGCGGGTGTCGGTGGTGGCGATACGGTTGTAGTCGTCGATAACCAGCTGGGTCAGTGCACTGATGTAGATCCTGTATTTGCAGTCAGCCGGAACTGATCTTGTCAGTTCGTCATTAAGGCCGTGAATGCCTTCGATAATGACGATCTGGTCTTCGTTGATGCGCATTGGATCTGTTTTTTCCTTGCGATGACCGGTATGAAAGTCAAATTCTGGTATCTGCGCAACTTTGCCTTCGAGCAGTTCTTTGAGGTGCTGGTTGAACAGTTCGAGGTCGAGGGCATAGATAGACTCGAAATCGTAGTCGCCATGCTCATCGCGCGGGGTGTGCTGGCGATCGAGAAAGTAGTTGTCGAGCGACATTGCTACCGGTCGCAGGCCATTGACCTTGAGGTGTGTGCACAGGCGCTTGCTGAATGTGGTTTTGCCTGAACTGGATGGGCCGGCAATGAGAACGATTCTGATGGAAGGGTGACTCGTGATTTCGTCGGCGATTTCCTGAATCTTCTTAGAATGCAGCGCTTCGGCGGTTTTGACGAAATCAGAAATGGTGCCGTCTTTGATTCTTTCGTTAAGTCGGCCAACATTGTTAACTTCGAGAATCTTGCCCCAGTGTTTGCTTTCACGGTAAGCCTGAAAAATCTTGGGCTGGCGGCGTATCTGGGCGGGGGTGGAGGGGTCTTCGTTTTCGGGGAACATAAGCACGAAGCCCTGAGCATACTGTTTGAGGTCGAAAACTTTCAGATATCCGGCTGAAGGCACCATGGCGCCGAAGTCGAGGTCGATGTATTTCCAGCAGGAAACGATGCCAACGCGGTCGGTGTTCAGGTTTTTGAGCAGTCTTGCTTTTTCAGGATAGCCTTCGCGGTTGAACAGTGCGATAGCCTCGGTTCTGGTCATGGTTTTTTTGCCAAAAGCTTCGTCTTTGTTAATGATTTCAAGCATTTTGGTCTTGATATAGCCTAGAATATGCTCAGATACCGGCACGTCGGTAAACAGGTCGTAGAAATAACCGTTGCCGATCGAGTGGTCGATGGCGAGGCGGGCATTGCGGTAGAGTTCCATGATGGCACGGGCGAGCACGAAAGTCATGCTGCGGCGGTAGCAGTCGCGGCCCTGTGGAGACTTATAGGTTAAAAATTCTACCTGGCAGTTCATTTCTGGCGCAAAATCGAGGCTTTGCACCTCATTGTTAACCTTGGCGCAGATATAGGGTAAATCTGGCTGAGTCGGCAGTTGCCGGGCCAGTTCAATAATAGATTTGCCTTTTTCGAGCTTATGCGTGCTGCCATCCTGCAGGGTGATGGTTACCTGTGCGATTTCGCCTTCTCGGCTTTCAATCACGTTTTCCTGTGGTTCGTTCATTCGTCTACCTCTAATATAAATTTGCATCTGTCAAAAAAATGACCCCGCAGAATCTGCGGGGGTAAAGTTACACAAAACACCCGCTGCTCAGGTCTTGCCCCACCCGGCAGCATTTTTTGCATTAAAAAGTTCAGTTAAAAGAAGGTAATTTCGCAATCTCAAGTGATCCATCTGAAAATTGGGAAGAACTCATTTTACCACTGCTGTTTTGCTGAGTCAAGAGCTTGCCAAAGAAAAAACACAGGACTCTAATTTTAAGTCGAAATCCATATACACCCAATGAACCAACAAAGACAGGTTAGAGCTGTCACCCCCGCATTAGATTGCGCCGCGAAGAACGATGTGGATTCCCGTCTGCGGCATGACTAACAAGGACTCTCGGAAACTAATGATAAAGGCTGCTTTATTCATGTAAGCCATGACTCCTTGATCGTCTGAAGTTCCTACAATAGAGCAATATGATGGCTATGGCCGTCAGATTTCTTGTGCTCTATGGTCTTTACATTCTTGTCAAAATCTCTTATGCTTTGTACAGGGACGTTGGATTACAGGGGGCGTTTGTGAGAAATTTTCCGCCCTTGCGT
>MFYY01000277.1:0-4104 GCA_001787855.1 Candidatus Riflebacteria bacterium GWC2_50_8
AACTGGTTAAAATTCAGAACGAATACGTCGCCGCAACTAAAACCTACAATCAGAAATACAACAAATCCGAGGGCTCAAGCTCTGCGACAGCCGGTCTTCCGTCAGCATCTACGACCAGCTACACATCCTCTGGCACATCTGGCAATACTACCAGCAATAGAAACGCGACTTCCAGCAGTTCAGGCACAACCTATTCGCCAAACAGCCGAGCGCCCACCAGTCCGGCTCCAGGCACGACAACCCGAAACGTGCCGGCGGTAAGCCTGCAGCAGGCCATGGCCAACTACCAGAAAGCTTACGAAGCCTATATCAAGATTTCACAGGCCGGCAGCGCCAGCCAGGCACAATTGAACACTGCCGTCGAAAATCTGGCAGTTGCCAGAAAACAGGTAGAACAGGCCAAGGCACAGAACAGATAAGAAATTTTTAATCGCCAGTGCGATCTATCAATCTGAAGCCCGTAAAAAAATACGGGCTTCAGATCATTTATGAAAGGTTGAAACTATTTGCGCTCTGAATTAGACTTAGGATATGCGAAAAGCAACTGAACAGGAAACGCCAAACACAAGCGCAAGCTGGTATGCACCGGTGAGCAGTCTTGTCTTCTTTTTTCTACTTATTCTGCTGCCCGCTGTCACCATCGGCCTGACACTTAACATGGTGCAGAATAATCTAGCCCAGGAGAAGGAACAGCAGAATCTCGATGAAATGGCCGAGATGACAGCGCACATGGCGCGCCTGGCCAATCACGAGACTTATTACCAGGAAACCATCAGGAGACTTGCCGAGTCTTTCAGATGGGCTTCTGCAACCGAGGATATCGCCTCGCCTGTTGATAAAAAAGTGCTTGAGATGTTTTTGTTCGATTCTGCTGGAGTTCGCCTGGCCTGGCCCGATGGTGAAAGCAGCAAACGCAAAATGTCAGAAGATTACATGCAGATTCTGCTGCGACTGCGCAAGAATCCCGCCAGTTCACTTTCCCGCCGTGAACAGTCAATCGCCGCAACCTTTTCGGGAAATCAGTCGACGGCGCACAGTCTCGCGCGCACCCCCGACACTCTGGTAAGCTTTCAGGGTCTTGGCATATCAAGATATGGGGCCTGGTTCGAGCTTCGCCTGCCCGGCAATCTGGGCGAAGGTCATCTGATCGCCTGGCTTGATACAGAAGAAGTCAATCGCTACGAACTGGCCGAAAATGCCATTAGAAAAATCAGTCAGATGGCTGGCAAAGACTACATTTTTGCGTGGCTCGACCTGAATAACCCTGAGCTGAACAGCGTTACCGGCAGATATAAGATTCGCGAACAAAGCAGAAAAATTCTGGCCACCGAGGGCTTAAAATCTGGCTTTCGCCTCGACGATGAGCTGGTCGCAATAAGTGACACTCCTGAAGGCATCAGACTGATCGGTTCACGCCAGATAAGCCCACCAATGCCACTACTGCATAATTATTTTAACCTTCTGCGCATGACAGTGCCGGTTTTTTTGCTGTTTATGCTCTGGAAAACGGTTTTCCGCGTTCGACTCGACATGTCTGCCGGGTTACAGTTTTCGTTGATATTTGGTTTTACCGCGTTGGCAGGCGTCATGATTCTTTTCACCGGAACGCTCGCTTACCAGTATGAAAAGCAGAACTCTCTGGTAGGCGACTACAAGCAGCGTGCGGTTGAGATACTTGAAAAAGTCGACCGCAATTTCACTTCTTCTTACAGTGATCTTATTCGCCAGTACAGGTATCTTAACGAATCGCTTAAGAACTCGGCGCTCACTCCGGGAAAGGTTCTTGAGCCTCTGGCAATAGCCCAGAAAGACGACACCATTGCTTTCGCAAGTTACTCTGACGCCGCCGGCAACTTTCTGTTCAAGGCTCCTGACGCCTTTGCAGATAGAAATTCCAGTTCAATAGAAAGCAAATATGCCAACCTTATTGGTGGTGTATCCTCACAGATAATCAAGACCTTCAATTCATCGCGGGCAACAAGTTATAAATACACCGAAGACCCGCTCGGAGTTACAACCATTACCAGTCGCCCGGTTGAAGGACTTCTTGCCTGCCGCTCGTCGCTACAGAACATTACGTTCGATGGCGACGAAACCCTGACCTACCTCGACCTGACTATAGACGAGAATGACACGGCATCAGGCTGTCTTTTTATCGTTCACGAGCCAAGAAAAATGCAACTGAGTTATCTTGCGGTCTCGGCCAGCAAACTGTCGGCTTCAACCGGATTCACCCTGGCGGCATTTCCGAAAAAACATGCAGATCGCAACGCCTATTATCCACGCTATTCGATGACCACTGAACTTCCGCTCTGGAAGCTTCAGGATCTGATTAACCAGACACAGGTCAGCTCTTTCAAACAGGGTAGAATTGACGACACTGAGGTCCTTGTCGCAGCGACTCCCGGGCACAACCTGCGTAACTACAACCTGTTTCTGATCATGCCGTTCGAACCAATCCGCAACGAAGCCAGAAAATTGTCTGGTATCTTTGTCCTGGGTTCTTTACTTGCCCTGATATTCATATCTTTTCTGGGCCTGATACTCACCAACACACTTATTCAGCCAATAGCCATGCTGGCGGCTAACGCGACCGCTCTGCAGAAAAGCTCTGGCGGAAAAAGTGAAGGGTTGGTTTTTTCTGAAGCTAACGAGCTTGAAAGCATTTCGACCGGCCTTACCGATCTCATTCTAAAAGTTCGAGAATTTAACGAAGGTCGATCAATCAAGCGACACCTGCTGCCGCCGGAACCGATGGTCACCGACCAGCTGGTTCTTGACGGCTTTCAGATCAGCAAAAGCAGTGATGAAAAAGAAATCTACCATTTCGCAAAAATTGACGATGCCATGTGCATTGCTTTTCTGATGCGCACCGATCAGACCGGCATTGAAGCATCACTGACCCTTTCAATGGCGAGAATGGCGGTCAAACTGATTTCTCAAGAACTCAACGTGCGCTCACCATTTCAAATTCTTAAGGATCTCGAAGAGTATTTCAGAATAAACCTGCGCCGACGCCTTGCCGGCGACTTTCTGCTGATGATCTTCGACCTTCAGGAAAAGAAGCTTATCTACAGCGGCTGCGGCGCAATAAGGCTTGCACTGCTCGATTTTGTTAAAAGCAGTGTCATTGTTAAAGAGCTGCCAGCTGTTGAACTTGGCAGCACGGGTTTTTACGAGTCAGGCAAACAGGAAATTGATTTCACTGAAAACCTGATGGTTGTGGCGCTTTCTCCGATCTTCGCTGCCAAATGTCATGAGAAGCTGCAATCCCTGATGCCTTATCTGAGTATCAGACAACGTGAAGGCAAACCGCTTCGACCTGTTCTACAGCAAGAGGCTGAATTGAGCTGTGGTAAAGAGTTCAACGAAACCGCCAGCCTGTTACTTGCTCATGCAAGGTCGCCACGAAAGGAAATCTCATGAACAGCCAGTCAAAAAACCTGTTTCTGCGCTGGCTGATCATTATTCTGCTGACCTGGGGCATCCCGGCGGCAATTCTCTGGACAGGGTTAAAACTGTTTTTTGACGACAGAATAACGCGCAGCAGCTCAGTAATTTTCGACACTATCGAACAGCGCCTCGACAACTTAGCCTACGACAGCTCACCCGCGCGCTTCTTTCAGCCAAAATTGAGCGGGCTGTTCAAGCAGCTGAAGGGCCTTTCTCCCTCCCCGGAAATCCTCGAAAGAATAATCGGCGACTTCGATCGACAATGGCCGAAACAGATGATGGAAATATACCTGTTTAACGGCGAAGGCAGCGTTTATCAGATAAGAGGCGCCCGCGAAGAACACGAGATTTTCTTCAGACTTATCAATTCAGACTATGGCAGCAACATCTCGCCAGAACAGCTTAGTCTGGCCGGCAAACTTTTTCCCGCCCCAGACCTCATGGTTACCAGGGCAAGAGACCAACGCGACCGCGTAATCGAGCTTGGCAATCCAGACCGTTACTCACTTTGTTTCTTTGATTTCGACAAGGCAATTCGCAGTCGCCTGGTGGCAGGAATCCTTGTTTTCATACATTACAACAAAATGGACATCGCAAACCTGCTTGATGTGACAGTGAGCGCAGCAGATCCGCAGCATTATGGCTATATTG
>MFYY01000277.1:4162-11037 GCA_001787855.1 Candidatus Riflebacteria bacterium GWC2_50_8
TATTTCCCTAAGAAGATTTAACGAATCAACACTGCTGGTCGGAGCCTTTGAGCTGCCAACTCACCCATGGTCTCTTCTGGCGGCAATTCTAGTCGCCTTTGCGATCTGCAGTTATTTTTTCATAAAGCTCAGTTACCGCATTGTCGTTATGCAGGTCCGCTTTCAGCACAACATGCGGCAACGCCTGATCGGGCTGTTTGCCTTGTGCTACGCGCTGCCAATCATTGGTTCAGGATTTCTGATTTTTCAGTATCTGCGCGAACTCAAACATTCGATGATAGCCGGCGAAAAGCAGTCAAATTATCGACGACTGGCAGACATTGACGCTGGTTTTACCCGTTTTACCACGGCAAAGCTTCTTGATTTCCGCAATTTTACCGAGAACCTGCGGCTTGATGTAGCAGACAAAGCTCTATTATGCAGCAAGCTGCAGGCAAAATACGACAAATTCGAAGCAGACAGCATTCACATGGTGTCTTCAACGTCTGAGCTCATCTATTCAAACGATCTGCTGACTGCAGAAATAAGGCGGCACTTCAACAAACCACAGCAGCATCAACAAAAAATTCTCGACAGTTGGAAATACCGCCAGGCCGGCATCTCAGAACGGCACCTCAAGGCTCTGTTCAGCCCCGGACGCCGCGACAGCAACGGCAACTTAGATGGATTCGCTGAAGAACCCGAAAAAACTGAAGGGCATGAGGCGTTCACAAAACTTTTTACCAGCACAGCGCTGGCCGCGATGGACTACTATAATCAGTCGCACAACATCATGCAACCACTTAAAAGAACAAGCTCAAGCCTGGTTGTTGACACCATAATTGAATCGAACACGCAATCGCTTTTTCAATCGGCACGAACCAACATTGGCAAGTTCACTAACATTCAGGGAATGTCTGAAATTTTTCTGGCTTATCTCGACGTTTTGCCTGGCCCTTCGGGAGAAGCCTGGTATAGCTTTGTCATGCTCGTTGACCTGATAAACTTTCAGCGCCAGTATTTTGAAAATCTTTTTGGCGATGCACGAGCGCGGCGCGATATCCTCAATCGTGTATTTCCTGAAGAAGACATCAGGGCAGTATCGACGCATCAGTATGCGGCCAATTTCCCTTCGGTTCTTGAGTTTAAGAATTTTGAGGCCATTATCAGGCGCAGCAACAATGACTTCAAGACTTTCACACAGCAGATGGTCATTGATGGACGCGACAGCATGGTGAGCGTTCTTCGCGGATCATACCTCAAACACTACCTGCTGATCAAAATTTCACCGCTTGACCACCTCAACGACATCTACCGCAAGCGACTTAACATAATTATTATAATCTTCGCTGTCATTCTGGTTATGGGACTCGCCCTCGCCAGACTGTTAACCAGGCTCCTGATTCTGCCAATAAGCGACATCATGATCGGCGTAAAAGCGCTGGCCAAACGCAATTACCAGCACCGCATACCGGTGCGCTCAGAGAACGAATTTGGCGTGCTCGCCAGGGCCTTTAACGAATCGGCCGAAATACTCAAGAAACTGACTATATCCGAAAAAATCCGCAAACAGCTCTACCCTGAAACAGAATTTCGCTGCGGCAGCTACCTTATTACCACCGCAAATTCAAATTCTCGAATCATCCTCAGCGACTTTTTCGACTATTTCCCTCTGAAGCAGGGCGCTTACGCGGTGGTTCTCGCCGAGGTCTCCGGCAACGACATCTCAGCAGCCTATCTTACCGCCATGCTCAAAACTTCGTTCACACTTCTCTCGCCAAGCTTCCCGTTTGGTCCCGACACGATTCTGGCCAAGCTTAACGAGATTTTTGTGCCCTATTACAAAAAGGGGCACATGACAACCTGTCTAATCGGCATGATCGACCCAACAAACGACCAGATGCTATGTTCAAACGCCGGTCAGTCATATCCGATAAGCATATCAATGCAGACGGGCGAGAAATCGTTTGTCAGTCTTCCCTCATCACCACTGGGAATAAATGCCAACAGCAAATTCACCAAGAGCGTAATCAGCCTCGATAAGCGCACAACGGTTCTGTATACAGACGGAGCCATCAACCTGCTTGATCAGAGCGGCGAGAAGCTTGGCCAGGAAAGATTTCTCGAGATAGTCGGCGAAAGTCTCAAGGCAGACCCGCGAAATCCTGCCGAAGAGATACTGAAGCGCCTCGAAGCAGTCGCGATGAGCCTGCCATGGCGGGACGACATAACCATCATGTGCATTCAAAACCGTATCTGAGGCTATTTTTTACGAGTTACAAATCCTTGCAGATACACGATAGCTTTGCGCGCAAGAACTTTGTCCCTCTCGGTCGCTATTCTGAAAAATTCGCGCAATGAATCAAGATAAACCGGATTTTTTTGATAAGACATGGCGAGTATAACGTCGCACCGGATATCCAGCGAATCATCATTCAGCATCTGCTTAAGAAGCTCTTCAACCTGGGCGCCTTTCATTCGCGACATTACAAAAACCCCGGCCGAGCGGATTCTGCCGTCGGGATTCTGCGGTAGATTATGAAATGCCTGCATGATCTTGACGGCACCAAAGTTGTTCAAGGCAGTCCGGGCGGCCTGAGCCAGCAACGGCACTTCAGATCGCAAAAATGGGCAGAGGTGAGGTATCGACACCACCTTTTTTGTCGCTTCAAGGCCCTGAATTGCCGCCAGAGCTACCCGCTGATCTTCGTTATAGAGTAAGCCGGCAAGCACGTCGATCACTGCCGGATCATCATAAGAGCCCAGTTCCCTGGCGACAAATGCCAGGCGCACAGGTTCAGGTCTGGTCAATACATACTCAATCAGGTGTGGAATATGCTTGGGATTCTTCTGTGCAAACATTTCGCGCAGCTCGCCGTCGGTAATTGCCATCATTTTAAGCTTAACCGTCAGGTCATCTTTTAATGACTCTTCTGACAGGTCAATACTTACGTTAAAATCGATATCAGGAGTCATCGGCTCCGGGTAGCCGCCAGAACTTGTGCCCGCGCCAGCCGGACGGGCGGCGCCCGGCCGGTAACCACCAGCAACAGGCTCTTCGCGCCTGGCCTGAAGAGAAATTTTTCCCTGCATCGCTTTGCGACTTAATTCACCCCAGAGGGAGTCGAGTTCCGGGTCTGCCTGAACAGCGGGCCGACGGCCGGGCCTGGTAAGTTCACGCAGATGTTCAATTTCAGCCTGATGCTTTGCAGTAATAGTCTGATAAGTGGTTGGAGATGGCGGCGCAGTAAGCGTTGGACCAGAGGCAATCGGAACCGGCGGCGGTGCAACAGGCGCTGGAATCGGTTTCTCGACAGGAGCTGAAGTCGGTACATTTGCAGGCGCAGACTCCTCTGCATCACCCTCGCTATTATCTTCTGAGGCAGTACCAGGCGCATCGTCTTTGTCGGTCGAAGCTTCAGCAGGCTTTTCTTTCGTAGTTTTGGCCTTAACCTTAACCTTCTTTTTAGGCTCGACCTTTTTGTCGCCGGCACCAGCCTTATCCTTGGCAGCAGCGTCTTCTGCTTTCTCAGCGGCAGGCTCACCATCTTTAGCGGCATTCTGATCGGGCAAAGCATCGAGATCTAACGCGGCAGCCTTCTTTGCTTTCTTCTTCTTGATCACAACGACTATCGGCAAAGCCACCAGCGCAAGAATGATGATTCCGTATTTCTTAGCAAGCGCCATATAGTAGGCCGAGGCTGCTGCAGGATAAGGTTTGGCAGCAGCTTTTGCCTTGCCAAGATAAACCAGTGACTTGCCAAGATCAGGCTTTTTTGCATTCTGATAATACATACCCTGGGCATAGTTTCCCAGCGAACTATCAGGATCTTTGCCTGAAAGCTGCCTTGCCATCCGGTTGATCTGGTTCCAGTCGATCTTTTCAGAGTTCAGAAGGGCTTCAATGTATATCCCCAGAAGCTCCGGCAATTCGGCAACTGCATCTTCATGATCCTGCAAAGCATTTACGACATCTTTATGCTTGCCAGCCTTGGAAGGGCCATTAACTTTGGCCAGAAGTTCCTGCGGGTCTGCGCTGAGAGCAGGCATCTCAGGATGCAGATCTTCGTCGCCCTCGCCGCCTTCAACGATTTCAGCACCGGTGGCACCTTCACCGGCATTGTCAAATATCGCATTTTCACCGGGATCGACCGGCCCACCTTCTTCTGGAACCGGGCCGTCGCCTGCAACAGCTCCCGAAGCGACAGCAGACTGAGATGCGGTGTCATCCGGTAATGGCTCAGCCTGGGAATCATCGATCACAAACATGTCATCATTCTGGGCAAACAGTCCAGGATGATGGATTACAGGCAAAATGAGCACCCAGAGTAAAAACAGCCAGAATGCCCTTTTTTCCTTGCTGATAAGCATATTCAGTCTCGAAACCTTACTTTAACTTTTTTACTGCCCCGAACAACTTCGTTAATGCAGTCAATTTCGTATTTCAGTTCTCTTTCCCGCATACTGATACGTTGCGGCAAACATGGCTGCGGTCTGAACGAAGGCTTTCCACGCCATGGATACCAGTCCTTTACCGCCGGCTCAACATTTCTGGCCTTAAGCTGCTCTTCACGACGCATCTGATCAAGCTCACGCTGGTAATATCTCGGGCTCTCGGCAGGCGCCTGACGACAGCCGGTTCCAACCAGGACTATGGCACAGAAAACCAGCAGCAGAGTGGTTCTGGCGAAAAATTTTGTTCCTGCAGTCATTTTGCGTCCCCGTTTCTGATAGACAATACAGGCTATCTAATCGGGAAGCATCCAGCTTTTCTTTACAATTAATAGACAAATTATTTATGACCTGAACTGCCGGCCTTCTGTTGCTTCGCTAAGGGCTTTCGTGAGCTGATCCTGAGGTCAGAATTACCGAGAAGCACGCGACTGTTGGCCGGAACCGATTCGGTGAGCCAGACATTGCCCCCGATAACCGAATTTTCACCTATGACTGTTTCGCCGCCCAGGATAGTTGCGCCGGCATATATCACAACTGAGTTCTCAATTGTAGGATGTCTGCGGATACGCCTGATTACCTGCCCCTGCTTGTCACGGGGAAAATTTAGCGCACCCAGCGTGACACCCTGGTAAAGGGTCACATTATCGCCAATTACGGTTGTTTCACCAATTACAACGCCGGTGCCATGGTCAATGAAAAAGCCCTTGCCGATACATGCACCCGGGTGAATGTCGACACCGGTGCGCGAATGCGCCCATTCTGTCATTATGCGTGGAATAAGCCGGAGACCACTGCTATAAAAATAATGTGCGACACGGTAAACGCTGACAGCCTCGAGGCCTGGGTAACTGAAAATTATCTCGTCAAAGTTGACAGCCGCCGGGTCATTAACAAAAGCAGCCTTTACATCAAGGTCGAGAGAAGAGCGTAAAGCCGGTATGTTTTCAAGGAAGCCCAACACCAGCATGTCGGCAGCACGTGCACATTGCCCGCAGGACTCTCCGCCACGTTGGCAGCCATGAATCAGTTCGCGAAGCACCTGTGGCCGGAGATCTTCATAAATACGCGCAACCCGGTAGCCGATGCGCATGTCGATGGTATCGAAAGACATCTCTGAATGCCCGAAATAGCCCGGAAACAATATTATGAAAATATCCTGAATCAGCTCGTATATCTTCTGCTTGTCTGGTAAAGGACTACTGTCAAAATGCTGAACCTCTTTATTGTCGTCATTGATTGACTTAAGAATGCCGTCAACAATCTTCTTAAAAGACTTTTTCATGGTTGCCCCCACTGCATTCGCGTTTTTACACGCCTAAAATACACCGAATCACCGCAAAATTCTACTGCCATCTCAGAGATGAATATGTGAGTTTTTGCTTGATGAAGATGGAATTTGGTTTATAATCAGATTAGGAATTCGAAATCAGAACAAAGGAATCTGCAGTATGAACGAAATGGAACTCTGTTTCCCGCAAACCGAAATAGCAACTCAAAACACAGTCTTAGCCAAACACTTCGCCAGCAACACCTATGGTCATTGCGATCTGTTCGAGACCCAGCTGTTTAAAGAAAGCTGGTGCTCCCTGCAGGAAAGCGAAAACACCCTGTATGACGCAACTCTTGAGCAGCTGGTAAATTCACTGCGGCCATGAGCGCCCCTCGCAAACAGGATATAAAATCTCTCAAAGAGGCTCTTACCGGCGGATATCCAATCATAGCCATCGAAACATGGGAAGAAGACGCAACTCTTACTACTCTGCAAAGCTTCTTCACCAGTGTATTTCAGGGCAAGGGGAGCTTTCTGACCTGGGATCTCCAGTCAGGACTGCTCGACGTAAGCACCGGCGAAACGACTGTATGCAACGCTATTGACGCGCTCGATAAAGTGCAGGCCCATGACCGCACCGGCTTTTTCGTGTTCAAAGATCTGAACGCATCGCTTGCTAATGCTGATATTCAGCGACGGCTCAGGAATATTCATTTCGCTTTTCGCGGTCAAAACAAATTTCTGCTGCTGACCGGTTCGAGCTTTACTATTCCGGCAGAGTTGCGAAAAGATATCATTCTAATTGACTATAAACTGCCGGAACCCTCAGAAATTGCCAGCATTCTCGACGAACAGATCCAGACAGCCTTGCGCAAAGGCTCAACCAACAATCTGACTCCCGAAGACGTCAACCAGGCAATTATCTCTTTAAAAGGTTTTACAGCTGCCGAAATCAGGTATTCTCTCAACAAGGCATTGTGGGGGCGCAAAGCTATCGACGCCGAAATTTTGCCGATCCTGCAGGATGAGAAAGAGCAACTTGCCCGCAAAGACGGCGTTCTCGAATATGTCCGCGCCATGGAATCGCTCGAAGATGTTGGCGGCCTTGAGAACCTCAAAGAATGGCTGGTTAAAAGACGCCGACTCTTCTCGCCAGAAGCAGCACAGGCCG
>MFYY01000277.1:11116-20438 GCA_001787855.1 Candidatus Riflebacteria bacterium GWC2_50_8
ACTCCGGCAATTACGGCACACCAGAAGGCACTTTTTATCGCGCCATCAAAAGCATTGAATCGGTCGCCCCGGCAATCCTCTGGATCGACGAAATCGAAGGCGGCATCAGCAGCAACACCGCCAAAGACGGCGGCACCGGTTCACACATTTTTTCGGCATTCCTGACCTGGATGCAGGAAAAATCAGCTGGAGTCTTTGTTGCCGCCACCGCCAACCGTATCGACCTTCTCCCCGCCGAAATTATCAGAAAGGGTCGTTTCGATCAGGTATTCTTTATCGACCTGCCCAACGATAGCGAGCGCGAGGCAATATTTCGCGTACACCTCAAGCGCCGCGGCAACCACCTCGAAGACTTTGATCTGCCGCTTCTCAGCGTTGCAACCGAATTCTGGAATGGCGCCGAAATTGAGCACGTTGTCGAAGCCGCCACCATTGAAGCTTTTCACCGCGGTACATCTCTGGCGCAGGATGACCTCTACACGATTATCCGCAGCACTGTTCCACTTTCGCGAACAATGTCTGAACAGATCAAATTTATCAAAAACTGGGCGAGTGAGCGCGCCATTTCGGCCTCGCAATCTGACAAATAGCCTGCCAGCCTGAACTCTAACTCTCAAATACCCCCGGTCGAGTGCTGACCGGGGGTGTCTCATAAACGACGCTATTCAAGTGTTGACATTCAGCTAAAATTAGATTAGACTAATAATGTTAGATGAAACTAATTTTCCAAGGAACACGCAATGGTCAGAACTACAGTCAGCCTTTCAGAACTGCCAGAGGGCAGCACTGCGACAATACGCGACATAGATTCATTGTCTCCGACTTCGCAAAGACTGCTTGACATGGGCTTTGTTCCCGGCACATCAATCAGAGCGGTTAAAAAAGCGCCGATGGGCGACCCCACCACTTTTGAGATCCGGGGGTACCAGGTCGGTCTGCGACGCTCTGAGTCTTCACTCATAGATGTCGAGATCAACCCAGATGACAGGTAAAATTCAACGCAGTGTTTACCTGGTAGGCAACCCGAACAGCGGTAAAACCAGTCTGTTTAATGCTATGACCGGCGAAAGGCGCCGAGTCGGCAACTGGCCTGGCGTCACCGTGCAGAAACTCGAAGGCATTACCAACACAGACCTGGCCACGCTGACTATTTGCGATCTTCCCGGCACCTATTCTTTAACCCCGGCCACGCCCGAAGAAGAAGTCGTGCTCAAAACCATTGACGAAGCAGCAACCGGCTGTATAGTCAATGTTGTAGACATTGCCAATTTCGAGCGCAATCTGTTTTTAACAACCCAGCTGATTGAACTCGGCATCAGGCCGGTAGTAAGCCTGAACTGCTTCGATTCCTTCACCAAAGCTGGCGGCACTATAGATCTGCAGAAATTTTCTGCATACACCTGTACCACGCCCTTTCCGACTGTAGCCAGAACCGGCGAAGGCACAAAAAATCTAGTAGAATTCATTGGCCAGAACGCTGCCGGAATCAGCAGCGACGCAGGCAACTGGCTTTCTTTGCCTTCAATATGGCTGGATGCCACAGAGCAGGCACTAAAATCAAAGGGTCTGCGATGGGATTCAGCAACTGCCACTCAACGTTATGCCGCGCTGAGCGACCTGATCAGACTTCACCCTGCGCAGATAATACCTGAACTGATCGAAATTCGTCAGAACCTCGCAAAGAAACTGAGCGAAGGCCGCGAAAGGCCGGTCAAAACGACTGATCTCGCCTGCGAATTGGCCAGTGACCGCTACCGCCGCATCGAAAAGCTCATTGCAGCCTGCGCCGTTGTGCCAGGAAAAAACATACCGGCCTGGCAGGAAAAACTCGACCGGGTGCTGACCCACCGTTTTTTTGGGCTGCCGATGTTCGCGCTGATGATGGCCTGGATTTTCTGGACAACGTTTTCGGTCGGCGAAATTCCGATGGGCTGGATGCATTCACTTGTCGAAGCATTGAGCGATTTCGTACAGGCCAATATGCAGGAAAGCCTGATAAAAGAAATGCTCGTTGGCGGAGTAATCAGCGGGGTTGGCGGTGTGATAATATTTATTCCCAACATTTTGATCCTGTTCTTCTGGATCGCAATACTGGAAGATTCCGGGTATATGTCGCGGGCCGCCTTTATCATGGACAAAATGATGAACAGCATCGGCCTGCACGGTCGCGCATTTATTCCGATGATAATGGGCCTGGGCTGCAACGTTCCGGCAGTGCTGGCAACTCGAATCATCGACAATCGTTTTCAGCGGCTGCTTACTATGCTCCTCATTCCGCTGGTAACCTGCGCGGCACGGTTGCCGGTTCTGGTTCTGCTCTGCGGGACATTTTTTCCCGAAAACCCCAGCATGTGGATGTTCTCGCTGTTTTTCGTAAATCTGCTGGTATTGATCTTTCTCGGCCAGTTTATCAGCGTAATTTTTAAAACCACCGAGAATTCGCCATTTCTTCTCGAAATGCCGCCTTATCGCTTACCAACGCCATCTAGCGTGTTTCACATGCTTTACGAAAAGGGCGCGCATTTTGTCGAAAAGGCCGGCACAGTGATTCTGGCGGGAGCAATAATTATCTGGGTGTTGTCGGTGTTCCCGCGTGAAGTGCCGCTGAGCTGCGATTACGAAATGCAGCTGACTCAGCTCAGATCTCAGGAAGCCACTGACGAAGTTACCGCAAAAATCGCCGATCTGAGCCATAAACGCGACATTGAGCTTCTGGAAGGCCGCTACATGGCCAGACTTGGCAAGTTCATGCACCCGGTAATGGCACCTCTTGGTTTCAGCTGGCGCGAAACAGTATCGCTGATCCCCGGCTTTCTCGCCAAAGAATCAGTAGTGTCAACACTTGCGGTTCTCTATCTGCCATATTCGGAACATACTGGCGATGCAATGCGCAAAACTGGAATGACGCCGCTCACCGCTTTCGTGTTTATGACGTTCACCCTGCTTTACATTCCATGCATAGCAACTCTCGGCGTGATGTGGCGGGAGAGTGGCTCAACCCGCTTTACCGTTCTTTGTCTCGTGGCCTATTTTGCAATCGCCTATGGTGTAAGTTACGTCACCCTGAAAATCGGTACAGTCCTACAGGGAAGCTCTGGCATGGCCTGGTTCGAAGGAATGGTTATTATTACAGTATCGCTGTTTGCCGGCTGGTATCTGCTTAAAACGTTTATAGTAACGATCAGTGGCAGCAAGTGCAATTCATGCGCAAGCTGCAACTCCTGCCCAACAAAAAGCAAACAGGACTGTTCAGGAGGCTGCCCATGAAAGAACGTGTTTCAGGTGCACTCGAATCATATCTTGAGCAAATTGCTGATCTGCAGCAGGAACATGGAGCGGTAAGAACTTCTGATCTGGCCGAACGCATGGGCTGCAAACGCTCGTCAGTCACCAACGCCCTGCAGCGATTGAGCGAAAAAGGACTGATCAACTATCAGTCATACCGTCCGGTCACTCTGACGCCTGATGGCGAGAAAACCATTGCCGCACTTAGCCGCTATCACAGAATTCTGGCCGACTTTTTAGCCACTATCCTGGCCTTTCCGGAAGAATTCGCGCAACAGGAAGCCTGTCGCCTGGAACACCGGGTGTCGCAATGTACTATTGAGAGAATGCAGGTTTACCTTGATTTTGTTGGTAGCGGGGCAAAAAATACCGCGTCAGAGGTTAATTTCAGCCAATTCAAGAAATTCTTGAAAAGCAGCACTGACAAACCTGCCTAAAAGAAAAAAACCGGGTTAAGCCCGATCTGTTATTGTCTGAGTCTTAATTGTTACTGCAGCGTCTGATAAAGTTTAAAAATTTCGAATGTAGACTTGCTTTCCAGCAATTCGTCTGACTGCTCTTCCATCCAGCACAGAAAATTCTCATCCATCATAAGCTCTGTAATTCCTACCATCCCTGGGTGAACCATTGTTTACTCCTCCTTGTATTTTTCTACAAATAATTCATCGGCGAAATTACAGAAATGATTAACAACTTTTTTTATTTATTTTTTGTAACCCATTGGCAGATTTTCGGTTATGGCTTACTATAAATTTGCAGGCTTAAACAAACAGGAGGGTCAGATGCCGATAATTACAATATCGCGTGAGGTAGGAGCATCAGGAACATATATTGCGCTTAAACTTGCTGAAGCTCTTGGTGGTACCTGCTATGATCAACAGGTTATTAATGAGATTGCTGAAAAGATGGGCAAAAACAAAGAGCAGCTTGAAGATTTTGACCAGAATTCATACAACAGGGTCGGCGTCTTCTTTCAAGAAGCTCTTGCCAGCATAGCTCAGGGTGGTATGGTGTTTCACCCTTTCGGAATCGGGCCCCTCGACTGGGACTCGGCAGAAATGTTCACCACCTATCCACGGCACTCTTTTCAGGAAAAAGACTATTATGACGTATTGAACCAGGTCATCAAAGAAATCGCTGAGCAGCCCAACTCGATAATTCTTGGGCGCGGCGCCAGCCAGATTTTAAAAGGAAACAAGAGCGCATTTCATGTGCGCCTGGTGGCCGACACTGCCGACCGCATCAGTCGACTGATGCAGGAACAGAACCTTGACCATCCCAAGGCAGAAGAATTGATCAACGGCAAGGATGCCGCTGCTGCCAACTTTATCTATGATTTCTTTGATGTGGAAATCAATGACTCACACCAGTACAATCTGGTTCTCAATACCAGCAGAATCAGCCCGGATCGATGCATCGAGCTCATTCTGGCTGCCAGCAAACAAGATTGATCAAAAACGGGAGCATTATGTCCAGTCGACTTCTTGGAGTATTACTGATAATCATCAGCATTCTGGCATTTCATCTGCTCGGTTCACAACCAGAAACCCAGGCAATATGGCAGCGCAACATCGCCGAGAAAATTTACTCTGATCCTGTCTCAGTCGGAGATCGTGCGGTCTTTGTCGCCGGCGACAAGGGAAAACGTGAATACCGGCTTTACGAAATTGACAGCAGCGGGAATACAACGGCACAGTCGGTGCAGTTGCCGAATCTTCCCTATGAACCAACTGGTTTTAAAAACATTGTCGTGGTCGGCGACAGAGCCAGCATGATCAGGGGCTTTTCGGTGCCAGGACTCCAGCTCGTCTGGGAAAGCGGCACAATTGAGCCCTTCAACTTTCCGCCGCTAAAAACCGGGGAAAATCTGCTCGTTCAATCAGACGCCAGCTCATTGTTCTGTCTCAGCAGCACAGACGGCAAACCGGTCTGGGATCACACCTTCACCGACAAACTGATTAATTATGGCGTAGACAAGACTGTCGTCTGCCTGCATGGCTACGCAGACCTTAAAAGCCCGAACTGGAAAGCCAGCGGACTCGACCCAGAAACCGGAGAAGTATTGTGGACAATTACCCGGCCGCTAGGCTCTGACGCGCCGATTTTTGTGCAGAACATCTGCGTTCTTGCCTCAAGCGAAGGCGAGATGCTTATCGTAGACCAGTCCACCGGCAACATCCTCTATCAGCACCAGATAAAGGGTCTCAAAGCCTCGCAGATTTTTGACGAGTATCTCATCATGCAGGCGGCTGGCGGATCGCGGCTTCTCTGCATGTCGCTGATGGATGGCAAATCATGGACTACTACCATGCAGTCGAATCTGACCGGCATCGCTAAAAGCGGCAACCGCCTGCTGATCGCCGACAAAAAGAATCTCAGATGTCTCAATGTAGCAGACGGGTCGTCTTTCTGGACCCGCAATCTCGAAGATGTCTACAACGCAGTGGCATACCGAAATGGTATTTTCATAACCCATAAAGATTCCTTTTTTGCGCGCAGCACCTACGGCAGCTATATTGAAGCTGATTCACCAAATAGCCGCTGGGTAGCCTATGACAATAGCAACTTTCTCAAACCCATTTTGACAGACGCTGGCGAACTGCTGCTCTCCTATAACGGCAGCCTCAGAATGCTGCCCAGGGCGACAAGTGTTCAGACGCCGACCAATCTGGACATGCCAGGCCAGAAGATACAAACCGAACCCAACTTCTGGAAAGACAAAAACGCTACAGAGTCTTCTGCATTGCCGGCATCTCTTCCAGTTAACCTGGTTGGTGGCGAGGCAGACGACAAAGAGTCGGAAAAAGACGATGAAAAGCCAGCAGACCAGAATCCTGCCACTCCCGATGGTTTAAAGCCAGCCGCCGACGACTGGGGCAAAAAAGACGAGCCCTGAGCGATTTGTTTGCGCTGATACAGCACCTCAGAGACCCTCAGTTCGCCTGATAAAAGATACCAGGCAAATTTGCTCTGACAGCAGAATAGTGCTATAATACCTGACTCGCTTTTTCCAGCCTGGAGGTATTATGACAAGCAAAAAAATCAGCATAGGGTTTGACATTGGGTCAGTAAGCATCAACACGGTAGTGTGCGATGCCAGCGCACGACTGATCGAAGAATGGCCCTATCATCGCCATTTTGGCCGCACCCTTGAACTCTGTGCCCGCATTCTCAGTCAGATCGAAGACAAATACGGCCGCGACAATATCGAACGTGTTGCTTTTACCGGCACGCACGGCAAAGCAATCGCCGCCGAACTCAACACCTGCTTTGAGATTGAGACTACCGCACAGACGCGTGGTCTGCACGCCCTGCTGCCCGAAGCCAGGTCGGTCGTATCCATTGGCGGTCACGATTCGGCGCTGCTCATACTCTCGCCCTCCGACAAAGGCTTTATTCTCGATGATTTCAAGCTTAACGAAGCCTGCGCCGCCGGCACAGGCAGTTTTATCGACCAGCAGGCCGAGCGTGTTTTTTCTGATGTAGAAGAATTCAACAGCATCAGCGACCCGCAAAAGCGCATGGAATCAATTTTGATGCGTTTTATGGAAGAAGGCCGCAAGTCTGACTGCCCGGCCAGTGTCGCCTGCCGCTGCACAGTCTTCACCAAATCAGACATGATTCACCTTCAGAATAAGGGTATCCCGATACGTCATATCATATCCGGGCTGCACGAAGGCGTTGCCAAGAATTTTAAATCAACGCTGGTAAACAATCGCAAACTCCTCGAACCAGTGGCCTTTATCGGTGGTTATGCCTCAAACCTGCTGGCGCGCAAAGCTTTTGAACGTGTTCTGGGCTGCAAAGTCACGGTTCCCGACCATTACACCAGCGTTGGCGCCCTCGGAGCCATACTCAACGCCATCAGCAATAATCAAGGTTCACGAGTTACCTCTGACCAGATTCTTCAGCTCAAGGCCTCAGAAGCATTTGCAGCCATCAGAACTGCGCCACTGAGCATTGACCTGCATCCATTCGCCGAATGCGGCAAAGCCGATGGCCTGCCATCAGGCAAAGACGTTATCGACGTTTACATGGGCTATGACATCGGTTCAACCACTACCAAACTCGTTCTGATAACACCGGAGAGTCTGGTTGTCTATAAATGCTATATTCCGACCGAAGGTCAGCCGGTTATCGCCATCAAGAAGGCTCTGCGCAACTGCGTCGAAACCATTGATGTAAAGCGCGTAAATGTTATCGGCGTCGGCACAACCGGTTCGGGCCGCGAAGTTGCCAATCTTTTTGTCGGCGCTGACGACGTGGTCAACGAAGTAACCGCGCATGCACGCGGCACAACCCATTTTGAACCGACCATCGATACTATTTTTGAACTTGGCGGTCAGGATGCCAAATACACGGCACTTGGCAACGGCTACGTCGTAGATTTCAGAATGAATAAGGTCTGCGCCGCCGGCACCGGCAGTTTTCTCGAAGAGACCGCTAACAAGCTCGGCATCGACATCGCCGGCGAATACGAAACCATGGCAATGCGCGCCAAAGCACCATATCGGCTGACCGAGCGCTGTACTGTATATATGGAATCAGACCTGATGTCATACCTGCAGATGGGCGGAGCCGTCGAAGATCTGCTCGCCGGACTCTCACAGGCTGTTGTTCACAACTACCTCAACCGCGTTGTTCAGGACGGCAGAATCGGCAACAGAATCAGCTTTCAGGGCGGCCCGTCGCTGAACAAATCTGTCGTTGCCGCGTTTGAAAAAATTGTCGGAAAACCGATCATAACACTGCCACACCGCGAAGTGATGGGCGGTATCGGCGCGGCGTTGCATGCCATGGACGAAATCAAAGAGCGTGTCGCCGCCGGCGAAACTTTTAAAACCAGGTTCAGAGGCTGGCAGGTCGTAGAGCAGGCCTTTGTTCACGAAGAAGAAGTCTGCAACCGCAACGTCAACTGCCATAATCAGTGCAAGCTGCAGATTTACAAGGTCGGCAACGATGAAGCCATTTATGGCGGCGATTGCGGCATGTATGAATCGCGCCAGCAGGGTAAAAAACGCGCCCCAGATTTCAATCGCGTGCGCCAGGAACTCTATTTCAGACACATGAAAGGGCTGTACCGGGTTGCCGGCGAAGAACCGTTCAAATCGCAGAGCGGCAAAATCGTTATCGGCATGCCGCGCTCACTCGGCTTTCATCAGCTTGGCCTGTTCTGGACCCACTTGTTGACTAAATTGGGTTACGAAGTCGTTATCAGCCCCGAAACCAGCAGCGAAATCGTTGACCGCGGCATTTCAGCGATGACCTGCGAAGCCTGTTTTCCGGTCAAAATTTCGCATGGCCATGCAGCTACACTCAAAGACAAATGCGACCTTCTGTTCATGCCAATGCTTATCGAAATGGAGTCGCATCAGGGTAATAACGCCTTCTACTGCCCCTATGTCGAAGCCAATACCTACATGCTGATGGCCGCGCTGGGACTCGATGCCAAAAAGGTCATCAAGCCGGCGATATATTTTAAAAAGGGCAAACTCGACATGCAGCTGAGCTTTGCCAAAGAATTCAGACGCCTTGGCCTCAAGTTTAACGACGCTGAATTCAGCAAAGCCTACGACGAAGCCACGGCAGTGACCAATAAATTCGACAGCGAAATCAAGCGTGTCGGCAGCGAGATCCTCAAAAATCTTGGCGACCGCCGTGCTATTATCGTTATCGGCCGCCCATACAGCGCCTACGATTCGCGCACCAATCTCAATCTGTTTGCGACCTTCAGCCGACTCGGAATCCACGCAATACCGCAGGAATTCCTCGATCTCTCAGGCATTGATGTCGAGTCAGAATATCCTAACATGTATTGGGGGTTCGGTAACCGTATTCTGCAGGCCGCCAAGTATATCAATCGCGACCAGAGGCTGTTTGGACTCTATCTGACCAGCTTCTCGTGCGGCCCGGATTCGTTTGTGCTGCATTTCTTCAATCACGAAATGAACCGCACCCGCCGACCGTACCTCGAACTCGAACTCGACGAACATTCTGCCGGCGCCGGCGTCGAAACCCGTCTTCTGGCCTTTATCGA
>MFYY01000277.1:20455-23396 GCA_001787855.1 Candidatus Riflebacteria bacterium GWC2_50_8
AATTTCATGCCGCGCAAGTCGACTGCGCCGCTAACTGAGCGCACGCTTTACCTGCCCAAAATGGCAGAAGGCGCGAGATGTCTTGCAGCAGCCTTCCGCCACCTCGGCTGCAAGGCTGAGGTAATGCCGACTTATACCAACGCTGGCCTCGAATTCGGCAAAAAGCACACATCCGGCAAAGAGTGCTTTCCATGCATAGTCACCACCGGTGACATGTTCGACGTTATCGACCAGCACATGGCCACTGGAGCCAATGTTAACGACAGCCTGGCCTTCTTTATGCCAGAAACCGAGGGCCCATGCCGGTTTGGTCAATACACCCGCCTGCACCGTATTCTGCTCGACAAGTATAAATACGTGAACGTGCCGATACTGTCGCCCAGCTCAGAAGACAGTTACCGCTTCAGCGGCTATTTCAACGATGATCAGGCGATAGAATTCCGCAAGCTTGCCTGGCAGTCGATTGTTTACGCTGATCTCATCGAAAAGGCACTCTGGCGCATCAGGCCATATGAAAAGATCAAAGGCAAAACCGACCGAGTGTTTGAAGAAACCATGCAGGCCGGGATTGCAGCTATCGAGGCCGGCGGCGGCCTGCAGCTCATTAAGGCCGCAAAAAAAGCGGCGAATGCTTTTGCTTCTATCGAACGCACTCATGAATCAAAGCCACTGATCGGTATCGTCGGCGAAATCTTTGTCAGAACCCATAAGGAAAGCAATCAGCAGCTTGTGCGCGTGCTGGAAGATCTCGGCTGTGAGACCTATACCAGTTCAGTCGCGGAATGGGTTGAATACACAACGCACACCGGTATAGAAGACGCCAAAGAAGCCTTCAGACGCAAAAAGTCTCTCGGTAACATCGGCGAAACTGCAAAGTTCTGGCTTACCGCCAAATATCAGCGACTCGTCGCCAGCTTTATTTCTCAACCCTTCGCGAGACTTCTCAAGGAGCGCTTTGACCACAGTACCGAGCATATTCTCGAAGAAACCGAGCATATTTTCTCGAACCATATCAATGGTGAAGCAATATTGAGCATAGGCGGTGCCCTGGCTTTTGCCAAAGAGGGTTATAACGGCGTAGTAAACTCGATGCCATTCACCTGTATGCCTTCTACGATTGCCAGCGCCATTCTCAAGGTACACATGCGCAGCAAAGCGCCATTCGTTGATATGATCTACGACGGCAGCATCATGCCCAACCGCGAGACCAATCTTGCTACCTTCGCTTTCCAGGCACGTCAGAACCTCGAGAAACACGGCCGCAAAGCCTGATAAAGTCTCACCAGCAAACTCACCGCCAGCGTCGACAAAGAACATGCTGGCGGTGAGTCCTTTTTTGTTACATTTGAGCGGAACGGTATCTGCACTGCAGATTTGCCAAATCTACAGTTTTGACGAGGTGCACACGTCGTTTTCGTTTCAAAAGAACAGTTTACAAGGCTTTTGCGATGGTCAACCGCAAAAAAGCGGCAAACCTTGAGCAACACATAGAGTCATCGAGTCGAAAGCGACGAAGTTTATCGCTAAACGCCTGAATTCAGCACAAAAAACATTCTTGACTTTAAAATTTCGAGATTGTATCCTGATTCAGGAAGAGCAGATTTTCATGAGGCAGGTACTCTGCCAAAAAATGCTTTTTCGGCTTTCTGAGAGAGAGTTTCCCCGTTCTATTGTCTAAGCATTTTCGAGGACCAAAAGTGTACGCTTTTCTAATGTACCGAAATTTCAGGAGGATTAATGTCTGACGCAACCTACAATGTGAATTTTTTCACTCCCAAGTCCGAAGCCGCCAAAGCGAACAAGAGAGTGGTTGTGACCATGCTCATCGTCTGGTTTGTTGCGGTTTTTGGATTTCAGTTCCTGCTCACCGCAACGAACAGTCCGACCCCCGAACCGACGCATGCTGTTTATGCTAAAGCATGGCCTGCAGTTTCGGGCGGCGCCGGCACTGAAGCCGACAAGAAAGAACTTGCCAGGGCTTTGCTCATGGTTCTTGGAAAGAATGTTTCCCTGCGTGCAGCTGACAAGCCAATTCTCAAAGGAGCACTAAGTGCTGTCGTTCGAGGGCTGGGAGTTCAGGACTCTGACCCACAGGCCGCAGCAACAGCAATCGGACTCGGTACAGACGGTTTTGATCCTCTTCTCGTTTCGATTCTAAAAAGTTCACTGGTCCCGGTGACTTCCGATGCTATTTCTGATGAGCATAAACTGGCACTTCCCAAGATCATGGATCTTTATCTGATTCATAATCGCTCAGCCTTAACTGACACACGCTTTCTGGGGTTCCCCTTTCATTACTGGTTCACCGCTCAGTTCCTGCTGATTATGTTTGTCGGCCTTTGCTGGTTGTTCTGCTACATGACCGATGTCGCCAACATCAAGTACAATCTTGAGCAGGAAGGCGCGGCGCCAAATCTGGCAGCCACTGCAAAACCTGCCGAGAACACTGCTGAAGACAAGAAGGAATAATGATAATGACAAAAATAATCAAGCGTTACTCCCTGCCTTATTATGTGTTGGCCGCACTATTGGCCGTTTTCGTAATTACCGTTACCGGCACTGCTTTTGCCGCTGAAGCTGCCGCCCCTGGAACCGCTGCAACTCAGCTGGAAGGCACCTTTAAGCTCGGCCCGGCAATTATCCTTATCCTTATTCTCTGCACCTTCATCGGTGTGGGACTCGCGAATCGTGCTGAAGGTACGGCCGACTACTGGGCAGCAGGTCGAAAGATTTCCCCGATCGGCTCCGGAATGGCTATCGCCTCGAACTGGATGAGCGCTGCTTCGTTTCTGGGAATGGCCGCGATCATGTATGGGTCTGGCTATCACGGCCTTTCATACGTTGTCGGCTGGACCGGCGGCTATGTATTGCTTCTCGTCCTCATGGCCAGCCAGATCAGACGTTATGGGAAATATACAGCCGCCGACTTTATCGGCGACCG
>MFYY01000277.1:23408-23800 GCA_001787855.1 Candidatus Riflebacteria bacterium GWC2_50_8
GCTACTGCGTGGGGCAGTTCGCTGGAATCGGTCTGATGTTCAAGTGGGTCTTTGGCATGCCGAACAACTGGGCCATCATTGTCGGATCATCCGTTGTTCTTGCCTACACATTGATTTCAGGCATGCTGGGCGCCACCAAGAATATGCAGATCCAGTATGTGATTATCATAGTTTCTTTTATTCTTCCCCTGATTCTACTGTGTAACAAATATGGATATTTCGCTCCCCTGCCTCAGATTGGCTACGGTACAGCTGTTTCTGACGTGGTGAACGGACTTGCTCCCGCGACCAAAAATCTTAACAATGTTATGGGGCAGAGCTTTGCCACAGTGCCGGCGCCGGAATTCGCAATGCCATGGGATCCGGCCACTGGCGCATCCTTTTTCCAATGG
>MFYY01000277.1:23857-26915 GCA_001787855.1 Candidatus Riflebacteria bacterium GWC2_50_8
TGGTCTGTTGTCTGGGGTTTGTTCTTCATCTGTCTCCTCTATTGGAGCGCACCGGCTTACTCGGTATTCGGAAAGCTCCTCTCTTCTGATCCCGCAACCGGAACGCTGGCCAAAGATGCGATCGTGGTGTACACCGCCCAGCTTGGCGACCTGTATCCGCTGGTAATAGGGTTTCTGGCTGCCGGAGCTATTTCTGCGGCATTCTCCACCGTTGCCGGCCTATTGCTAGCTGGAGCCTCGGCTTTCTCTCATGATCTGTATTTCAAGGTCATCAATCCTGCCGCCACCGAAAGCCGCCAGATGTTCCTGGCTCGCGCCGCTACCATCGCAATGTCGATTATCGTTACGGTACTCGCCTTCCTGGATCTCGCCCTTATCGCTCAGCTGGTAGCCCTTGCCTTCTCGTTTGCCGGGTGCACAATTTTTCCTTTGTTCCTCCTGGGCATCTGGTGGAGCGGTTCAAATCGGGCTGGCGCCTGGGCCGGTGTTATCACCGGATCGGCAGTTGCCGCGATCTCCCTGACCTATTTCATTTGCGCTACGTTCAAAATTGCTCTTCCCGGTGCAGAATTCATGGGTTACTATTTGAACGCATGGTATTTTGCCTGGTTGGGCGCTCCTCTGGCTATAATCGCCAACATCGTGGTCTCACTGGCCACCGGATGTGACACTCCTGAGAACATCAAAAAGTTCCTGGCTGAAAAGGTGCATCATTACTAAAAACCGGGCACTACGTAAAAGTCACTGACCGCGCCCCTTTCCTTATGGGAAGGGGCGCATTTTATCCGCCGAGAAGTCCGCCAAACCAGCGTTTCAAAATTGGCTGTTCTGGCTTTACAATGTGCCTGACTGGAGTGAGATCGAAGCCCTCCTTAAGAATCGCGTATCCTTCCCAGCTGACGGGAAGCCCCAGAAATCTGGTGCTTTGCAATTGCCGGTCAAACCATTGATGGTGATGCCCAAAAACCCAGAGCCGTGGTGAAAAATGTTCAAGAAGCTCACGACTTCTGGCAAACCCTGTTGGCCCGTGAATATCCCATCTTGGTGAGTGAGGCACTCCTATTCCTCGCGGACTATCGTGGGTGAGGAAAATTTCGCCTTCAGCTGGCTTGAACGCGAGACATCGGTCGATCTCATGATCCGTTATTTCAGCCAGCGCGGGGGTATTGAGGACATCCAGAAAAGAAGAACCTCCCAGACAAAGGCAACTGTGGCCGCATAACTGATGAATTGTTCCGCGCGCCATGTGTGAAAAATGTAGCGTGTAAGTTTCAACCAGCTCCGAAAAACGCTCGAATTCCTCGTGGTTGCCATCGAGAAAAGAAACTGGGCGCAGAAATAAACGCTTATGATAATCGAAAAAGCGATCAAGTTTGTTGGAAAACAGGCCGAAGTCGCCAAGCACGACTACATGCTCCACTGGCTTGCCGAAGGATTCTTCAGCGTGCCTGATCTGATCGTTGACAACTTCGAAAAACCCGTGAACATCGCTTATAAGCAGGATCATCTTGTAGACACCTTAGACCTGCCCCGCAAGCCCGGTAAAGTCACCGCTAAGCCTCATCTGGAAATGTTTAACCTGAGAAAAAGTTTCTTTGAGCATTTTTTGCTCAAGATCGGTTAGCTCAGACGGCCGGATGAAGTTATCAGGAACGCTACCCTCTTCCCTCAAACTGACCTGGTGCTGAATTCGAAGGCGCATGAGAAATCCGTATGCTTCTGTCAGCTCCTGATTGCTTCGCTTCGTCAAAATTCCCAACTCCATGAGCTCTCTGAGTCGTTCAAAGGTGCCGCGCGCCTTGATTCCATGTTTCAAGGCATAGATGCGGGCAAAATCAACAATCCGAACCATGGCCGCCTTGATATTTAATGTGTCCTCTTTTCCAGCATTTGATTCCAGAATGAAATTCCCGAACAAGCCGAGCGGCGGCTGGAATTGAAGGACATCAAGAGCCAGCAGAACGAAAAAGCGGGGATTCTCTGGCAGTGTTGCGGTAAAGCCTTCCCACAGATCGTTGACCAGCTTCGTTTCGCCAAAGGCACATCGCATATCAAAGAAAATCTTCGCTTCCATCAGATCCTGGGGCTCAAGTTTGGTTGCCCAGTGAGAAAAGTATTGCTTCCAGGTGGCTAACGGCTGGCACCAACGGGCCGTTTTGGCCATGATCTCACCTTTGCAATACGAATAACCCGCGGCATTGAGCAGCGTGCAAACCCGCTCACCCAGCTTGAGAAAATACTCCTGAGTCTTTTGAAAGTCTTCAGCCGGAACGTCGGCGAAAATGATGCCGTTGTCCTGGTCTGTGCAAAGTGTTTGTTCCTGTCGGGCTTCACTCCCGGTCACGATAAAGGCGAAGGGTACGGGCGGCGGTTCCAGCTGAGCCAGAACCAACTGGCCGGCCCGTTCCAGAACCATGTCCGCAACGATGGAAATGAAACGATTGATGTGACGCGTGCGAGCACCATTTTGAACCATGACATTCACCAGCTCAGGTACTCTTCTGGCTGATCTGATAAGCCGCTCCTCGCCATCAGCTTCCTGAATCTCACGCATAAGAAGTGTGGGAGAGTAAGACTGGATCTGAAAAAGATCGCGAATTGTCAGCAGGGCATGCGGCGACTCTTCCCCCGAACGAACCATCAGAGGCCGGAAATCCTGGCGCTGCATGCTCAGAAAGGCGTCAAAGAGGAGCGCATCCTCATTGATAGTAGCCGATTTATACATCACATCTTTCGCCGTTGGCAAATCCGTGTCTTTCTGTAACAGCAGGCCGGAGACGATATCGCGATGGCTGAGGGTGCCGAGACAACTCTGCTCATCCCCAACAACAAGTGCTTCCACTGATGAATCCATAAGGATTCTGGCGGCAGCAACTGCGGAGGCCGTGGGCGAAATACGTGTCGTAATCTTCTGTGCGAGGTCGCCAACGTTACCATGGAAAAACATCAGTGACTGCTGTAATTCGTCGAGAAGAAGTGTTCGATTGATTTCCCGCTCGTGTCGCGAAGTTAGCTGGGATGCAATGAGACTGAATCCGGTTTTCCCGGCAAAGGGAAT
>MFYY01000277.1:26945-30823 GCA_001787855.1 Candidatus Riflebacteria bacterium GWC2_50_8
GATGAGTAGCACCATGCCGATCACGCAGGGCGGATTCATAATGCTGGGGCACATCTTTTCCCAAACTCAGCGCCTGAAAGTGCGGGAATCCCTGAGCTTCTTCTTCCCGGGTGGGCACGACAATGTTTTCAAGCTTTAGCCTGCTGAATTCTTCTGGTGTGTAATCCAAAAATCGAAGCATGCTCTGGTTGGCAAACAGGCCTTCGCCCTCCAGGGACATGATAATGAAATCGTCAGCAGATTCAACCAGAAGGCGATATCGCTCTTCTGACGTCTTTAAGGCATTTTCCGAAAACCGGCGACTGGACTCAGCCTTCCAGGTTCCCCACAGGATGAAGGCAAGCAACCCGGAAACCAGCGCCAGAATTACCAATGAAATCATCACTAACTGCTGAGAAACACTGCTGATCTCCTGATCGACGTCATCCAGATAAATTCCGGTTCCGATTATCCAGCCCCAGGGGGCAAAGCCCTTGACATAAGACAGCTTGCGAACAATGCGCGAAGCATCGTCCTTCCATTGCCAATGGTATGACACATACCCAGCTCCCTGCTCCTGCACCACTTTCACAAACTCAACGAACAGCTTTTTGCCCTCGGGATCAACGAAATCATTCAGATCTTTGCCGTTGAGGTCTGGTCGATACGGATGAATAACCATTCTGGGATGCATATCGTTGATCCAGAAATAGTCCTTCATTTCGCTGCCGTAATGCAGATTACGGATCTGAGCTACCGCCTGTTTTTGCGCTTCTTCACGAGATAGCAGCTCAGTTTGCTCATCATGCTCAAACTTGGCCAGAATGTTCCACGCCGAAGTGGTCAGCTCTCTTATCATTTCACGTTTTCGCGCCATAATATTCTGTTCTAAGGTGGGGATAAAAATCAGAAACATGGCGACAACAAACAGAACAACCGCCAGCAAGGTTGGCAGAACACCTCTTAAAATGAAATTACCCATGATACCCCCACAGAAATGGCTCTCTCGATCTCAGAGTACCATTTCCAAGTCCTGTTTACAAGTGGCGATGGCTTTCCAGAAGTAAGATCAGAAACAGTTCTAAATGAAATGGCAGGGCACCGGGAATGGGCTGCGGCTTTTTCGGACAGCATGATTTGGCCTATACAAGGACGGGCGCCACGAATGGCGCCCGCTTTTTATGGTAACCGCCGCTTCTCGAAGCAGCATGAACGTTTTTAGCTACCAGCTTTGCCCATGGCACTGCTGGTGTAACTCAACCACCGTCTGGCTTCGTCATTACCGGGGTTCAGGAGCAGAGATTCATTTAACAGGTCGGCAGCGACTGCGAACATTTTCTGTTCATACATTAAATAACTCCATTTTCGCAGTGAATCTGATGCATAGAGTTTAACTCTGCCTATCTTTTCTGAATACGGATATCTCTTCAGAAATGAAAGCCAGAGCTGTGACTCTCTGGAGTAGAACTTAATCTTCCGATGACGCATGGCCAGATCAAATAAGTACTCTTCGGTGTTCTCGGGATCAGTCTGCATCAGATGCTGGAGTCTTTGAATTTCGAGATCTGCTCTGGCTGACTCACCAAGCCGGAGTTCTCGTCTCAAATCTGGATCGATTGAGCCTAAGACTCGCATTTCTGCCATTGGCATTCCGCATTTTGCACAATAGTCCGCCTTCACTTCATTGGTGTACATACAATCAAGACACTGATTCAGAGTATGCTGACAACCTTCACAAATCCTTGAATCAGGTAAGCCGATCCATCCGCATTCATCGCAGACGTTTCGACCTGGATACGCAGACACAACAGAAAGGATCAGAAGAAATGAGCCTAGAATAAGGATTCTTCTTAATTTTGATTTGCCAATCATAATTATTCCTTTCTCCTGGGCTTAAGGTTAAGTCTGTCAATTATTGGAATTTGTCAGCCCAGGATTCTGAGAACTTTGCTCTGAGATTCTGTTCGTGCGCTACTTTTTATCGATTTTGGGAATGAGCTCACCAAGCAGTTTGATTCTCTCGAGATTTTTCACTCCGCTTGGCATTTTTTGAGTTTCGACACCTATAACGTGAATCACTGCTTTTTTACCGAGTTCACGATCAGCCTGACGTTTGCGGCGGGCCGCTTCCTCGGCCAGAGCCTCTGCTTTAGCTTTTGCGACCTCAGCTTTCAATTCCGCCCTGGTTATACCTGGTTCTACGCTGGCATCCACTTCTTGTACGGTTTCTTCTGCTGGAGCGACATTCTCGAATGCCCGGATTGTTTTTTCCAGGTTTGTTTCAGGAATCAGGGTGACTTCTTCGTGGTAAACCTGATCCTGGTCCGCGGTTCTCAGCTCGATTTTGTAGGTCCCAGGCTCTTTTATCTCCAGAATGAACGGATCAGCTGTATTTACCGAGGCCTGCTTTACTTCATTAACATATAGATCAGCGTCGAGTTTGCTGTGAATGGTCAATTTGCCTTCAGAATAAACAAACGATGACGAAGCCAGTAACAACAGGAATATTAAGACCATTATGCGTTTAAGCATAGCCTTACCTCCTTATTCATATAGCAGCTTTATATTTTTCATATTCTGCTTTTCTTATCTGTCTCTTCCCTTTTTATAAATTTAGCCAACTAACCGGCGATGTCAAATCAGACCACTCTAAAACACCCGAAAATCCGCTGAGAACACTCATTCCTGACACATATTATATAAGCCGACCGGTTATCTCGAACTCGTCGGTGGCAAACAACAATAATTGCTGATTGGTGCGATCCGCATTGACGGCAACGTTAATAATTGTTATTCTCACCCTATCACCGAGGCGGGGTCAGAGGAATGAGTGCTCTTCGCGATTCGATAAAAAAGGGGCTGATGACGCTGATAGCGCGTAAAGACGCCAGCGTTTTCCAGAACCTCGAAAATTTTACCAGAGAAATCAACAAGCTTGGCGACTGGCAAGATCGGCCAGAAATCATGGCGCTCGCGGCAGGACTTGTCGAACGCCTGCCCTGGGAGTTGCAAAAAGATGGCAGTGGCATCGTGGGCGGTAAGGCCGTTATCAACCTTGCCGGACAACTGATAAAAAAGCAGGGGATCACTGAAGAACTCGCAGTATGGGCCGTAGAAAGCTGGGCTCAGTCGCTTGGGCTTAAACTCGAAAACCTGTCGGCCAAGAGGGCAGAACCGGCAAAATCCGCGCCGGCGGCAGCAACGCGCCCCCCCCAGCCAGCGACCAGATCGGCTTCAACAAACACTGTAGCCGATGAATTGCCATCGTATGCACAATTCGCCGCGAAATCCAGACTGGGTCTGATTTTCGGCCAGGATGACCGAGGGGCAATAAGAGTTTTCGCCAGCTGGTTTCGCGAAGAATCTGCCCAGCAATGCGCTGGTCTTGGCGCTACCATGGTAAAAATAGAGACAAAGACTGATCGGCCATTGTTTTCGGCGCCACCGGCAAAGAGAAAGCCGTCAGATAAAGCCGGTAAAGCCGGCTCTGAAAGTTCGCGTGCCAATAGCCATGAACAAGCCGCTCAGCACAATACAAATTCTGCAGCAGCACCTGACCCGAATGCGCCCGCGCTGGTCAAAGAAGTTGCCAGACCAAAGCCAACCGCGCCGAAAGCCCCGGTGGCAGCCAAACCGGCCGGCAAAACGCTGACGCCATCTGCAAATCCACCGATGGCGCCGGCCGGCAAAAGCAAAGTGTATTACGGAAGCGCTGAATCTCTTTATAACCAGGCAGTTCAGCTGTTGCCAGGGCGCTGCAGCAAGCCAGACGTGCCCGAAGCGCTGGCCATATTAAATCAGGCCGCAAAGCAGGGCTCTGTTGATGCCCGCCGCGCCATCGGCATAATCTATCTCAAGGGGATCGGCATCAAACAAGACTGCGCAGCCGCCGCAAACTG
>MFYY01000278.1 GCA_001787855.1 Candidatus Riflebacteria bacterium GWC2_50_8
CGCACATACCACTGATGGTCACTGCAGCTTTTGCCGCACTGGTGGCGATCTGGTCGGGACATGCCTGGGCAGACATCGAAAAGGGTATTCTCAAAACAATCGGAATGGGCATGCATGCAATTCTGATACTGATGATCATTGGCTGTGTTATCGGTGTCTGGATCGTTTCAGGCGTCGTGCCGGCAATGATATTTTACGGCCTCAAACTGATCTCTCCAGGAATTTTTCTGCTCGCTACCTGCATCATATGCTCGATTGTTTCACTGGCAACGGGCAGTTCATGGACAACGGCAGCAACGGTAGGCATTGCGCTGATTGGCGTCGGTTCAGGCCTGGGCATTCCGGTTAACATGGTTGCCGGCGCGATTATTTCTGGCGCGTATTTTGGCGACAAGATGTCGCCGCTGTCTGACACGACAAATCTCGCCCCGGCAATGGCCGGCGCCAACCTGTTCGAGCACGTCAGACACATGATCTATACCACCGGCCCGAGCATGCTGATTGCATGTTCAATTTATGGCGTTATCGGCATGAAATATGCCGGCAAAGAGCTCGACACAACTTCTATTAACACAATGATGAACGCACTCAGCACCAACTTTCACATTTCCCCATGGCTGGTTATTCCTCCGCTGCTGGTAATCGTGATGGTGGTGCTCAAGGTTCCCGCCCTGCCAGGGCTGTTTGGCGGAGTCGTTCTTGGTGCCGGTTTCGCAGCGTTCTTTCAGGGCGCGGACATGGCCGAGATCATCAAGGCAGCGCATTCAGGATATGTCTCACAGACTGGTCTTGAAGCAGTCGACAGCCTGCTCTCGCGTGGCGGCCTTGAAAGCATGATGGGCACGATATCCCTGATTCTGATTGCATTGTCGCTTGGCGGCGTAATGGAGAGTTCTGGCATGCTCCACGCCATCGCCAGAAAAATCCTGACCTATGCAACAACTACCGGTTCGACAGTGCTGGCGACGTTCTTCACCTGCGTATTCTGCAATCTGGCAGCTGGCGACCAGTATCTTTCTATCGTAATCCCCGGAAGAATCTATAGAGATATCTATCGCGACAAGGGCCTGCATCCCAAAAACCTGTCACGCTGCCTCGAAGACTTTGGCACCATAACATCACCTCTGGTGCCCTGGAACACCTGCGGCGCTTTCATGGCAACAGCACTTGGCGTTCACCCTTTTGCATACCTGCCGTATGCCTTCTTAAACTTGATCAATCCGCTGGTTTCCATCATCTACGGTTATACCGGCATCACCATGGAAAAACTGCCACCAGGCGATCTGCTTGACGATGCTGAGCGACTTGAGCAGCTGAAACTCGACAATGCGGCTTCACACCCTTAAACTGCTACCGTTCCAAAACCAAAGTTAATGGGTAAAAATACAGGAGATTTTATGAAGAAATTTTTGTGTCTACTGGTTCTGACAACTTGCTTTCTCGCCACAGACGCTTTTGCCGCGGATTTACCAGCAAAAGATCTCGAAGTGCTTGAAAAGGCTCATCATGACAGCGCTCTGACCGTGACTCGTCTGATGGTCGATCTTCACCTCTCATATTTCGAGAGAAACGCGGTAAGATTGCAGGATCTTCGAGTTTCACCGATAATTAGAGCAGAGAACCACTTTGAAGTACCGGTAGAAATGGGCTTTTCACTTACCGAAAATCAGATTCCCCTCACTTTAAGAGGTTTCGAAGAGTCATCGGGTGGGAAAATGACCGCTACGCCGCGCGCCATAACCATCTCGGTATCCGCTGAGAGTTCTGCAGACGGCAGGCCATTTCTGGCAATGACGATACTGACCAGCTTCAGCAGCAACACCGGAAACAAATATGACAATTCACTGAAGAACGCTATTGAAGCCCTCTCCAAGACCACAAGCTTCTCACCACTGATCAGAAGAGCCATAGTATTGCCTCCGGGAAAGAAAGCTGAATCCACTGCCACGGCGGGCAGCGGCTCCTGGATAACCAATATGCGCATAGATTCAGATAAACGACTGCAAATCACCGGTTATGCCACCGACGCGCTCCTGGTAAACCAACTCTGTCGCGAACTCGAAAAAACCGGTGCCTTTTCTGAACTCTGGCTTAGTAATATGACCCGCAACGTTTATGAAAAACACCCGGTAATGCGCTTCGACATCAGCGGCAAAATCATTTCTGCCCCAGAAAACTGAACTTTACCGCCGCTCTCATTGCCGCAACTATAAGCTATTTCTCGCGAACCCGCCGGAACGGTTAAAACTCGTATCCTGCGCGCAATCTCACGTCTTTGTGCAGATCAGAATCTGAGCCGCCGGTAATCATGCCGCCGGAAAGTTCGACATAACCCCACTGCACACGACGATGCAGGCGCGCGTCAAGGTTCTGCACCGAACCGCCACTGTTTTCAAAGCGGGTATCTTCGACACCGATACTGAAACGGGTCTTTTGCGAAATGCGGCGTTCGGCGCGGGCATATAGCGTGCGACTCGTCGAAGCGGCATTTGACTCGGTCAGATAGCCGAGGCTGGCGTTATCGCGGTTAGTGGCCTGCCAGGCGACACTACCGTCATAAAACCACCTGTCTTCGATTTTCGGGCCATTAAACCAGAAGCTGTTGCCAACGCCGGCTTCAAAATAAAGCTGCCCCGATTCAATACCGGCATAATGGCGCATCTGACCAGAGTCAGTAACATCGTTGAACATCAGTCGATAATCTGAAGTAAGATCGAAACTTTGCGGATCGATATACTGCAGCGCCAGGTTCACGGTATCGGTGCCGCTGCCACCCAGGTATTCACCGGTTATCCGCAAGTCCTGAGTGTTGTAACCGAACATGGCGCCACCATAGTTTTCGTCATACTGCTTAACCGCCTTAATCGCTATGAATGCATTGTCGTTAAAACTGTAATGCAGGCGTCCCTCGCCAAACGAGGGCTGACCGGTAACCTTAGTATCGACATTGGCAATACGGCCTAAATCTATCGTTGTTTTAAGCCGGTTTCCCGAGGGGTAGAACCACGACACGCCATCTACGGTCTGCAGGCTGTTGTTTCCGGTCATGATGCGGCCGGCTTTGAATTCAAGAGGACTTGAAAGGTTATAACCCTTAAACGAAGCCTGATAAACAAAATTACGTTCAGGCGCTACCCCGAGATAATCTTTATACAAAACGTGCCGGAAGTTAAACTCGCTGACCAGATTAGGAGTCTTGCGCGTATAAATAATGCGCTGCGCTGATTTCTCGCGGAACGGCCCAAAAGGCGTATCAGCGTTGCTCTCTTCGCGCTCAAGCAGCGGCACCGGCATCAGGCTTCCCTCAGGCCGAATTGACGCAAAAAGAGGGTGTACAGCCGGGCAAAGCCAGGCTGCAAGCAGCACTAACCAGAGAATTGTCTGCCTTCTGCTAATGATTATATCCCGATTTTATGTTACACATTCCTGATATCGGAAAAATCGGGCGAAAGCATTAATGCCGCGCAAATTACTTTTTGCGCAAAATAAATTCACCAGCACGTGTCTGAATGCCGGTGTAATAAGCCTGATCGAGATTACTGGCCTGAACTGCGATGCCGTCATTAACCGGAAAAATAAACCAGGAATCGAGATCCTTGTTGGCGAGCGGCGAACCATCGTTTGCAGCCTTGCGCGTAAAACTCAGGTATGAGCCATTGAGTTTGCCGGTAAAGGCGAACGAGGTTTTCGATGGTGTCGAAGTTATTGGAAAATCATCTATCGGCTTGACCGCTATTGGCTCAATGCTGAACGAACCGCTGACGTTATCGGCGCTGGTGGTGCAGGTCATAGTAACGGCCGCCTGCACAGCCATTACCGGCACGCCTGAACTGTTGAGCCGTGAATAAAAAACCGTCGCAGCATAATTGCCGTTATAGCTGAAAACGCGACCAGTTCGCTGCAGTACCTCGGTAAGACTACGGTCGGCAACCATCGCCGAAGCACTGTTGCTGGCAGCCAGTCGCCAGGCCGCTGAAGCAAGGCCTGTTTTGTTCAGCTCAGTCTGCAGGCTGATCGCGAGGGAATCGACCAGAGTCGATGACACCTGATAATCAGCGAACTGACTGGTCGAAAAATTCTGTGCTCCGCCGAATGCCGCTCTGAGATACCATTCGGCTGTGCTGCGCAACGACAGGCCATTGGAAAGAGTAATCTCACGAACGCTGTGCGGGGCAAAAGCGATCAGACTGAAATCACCGCAGCGCAGTTCAAGCTCGTAGGCCGCCGCCGGCACGATCTTTTCGGCGCGGAACGCGCGAGTCGAATCGTTAAGCGAGAACTCGACAGCTCGACCGTTAACTTTAAGCGTCGAACTCGCGACAAAGCGCGCAAACGCATCGGGATTGTTGATGAGGCCGACAGCAGCCAGAAGGCCGGGGTTGGTAACAGTAGGAACTGAAACCGTGCCAGAAATAGTTACCGACTCGTCAATTACCGGCGTATTCGGCGAACCCGGCACCGAGCAACCGACCAGCAACGTGCCAACTAATGCAACCAGAACGATCAAAAAGTATTTTAGTTTCAACATGCCACCGATTATAACTCTTACTCCCACACAGTACAAGCCCATGTTTTTTGTTGCTGCAAAGATTCAGTTACAGGTGACAATTCGTTTTGATGCGCTTAAAAATCAGCTCGAAGCTGTTACCAGCAGACCTTGCGGAGTGCAGCTGACTCCGCGGGCGCGACTGATCTGGTTTAAATCAGGCAAGCCGGCAACTGGCATAAAGCATGGAATATATTCGCGGGAAAAGCCCTGCATAGTGCCTGCTTCGCTGGTTTCCCAGAGAATTTCGAGTTCGCGACCGATGAAGCGCTGATAAAAAGCCTGAGCAGACTTGTGCCAGACTGTTTCGACCTGTTCGGACCGCCGCGTTTTGGTTGCATTGTCGATCTGGCCGCTCATAGTTGCAGCCGGTGTTCCATCACGCGGCGAAAATTTAAAAATATGAATGCGCGAGAACTGCATTTCTTCGAGAAATTTAAGGGTTTCGCCAAACAACTCGTCGGTTTCTCCCGGAAACCCGACAATAAGATCGGTGGTAACAGCCGCGAACGGCATGCGAGCGCGAACGCGCGCGACGACAGCGGCAAACCCGACGGTATCATAGGGTCGACGCATCGCGCGCAAAATGGTATCACTGCCAGATTGCAATGGCAGATGCATATGGGCGCAGGCTTTTGGCGATTCAGCCGCCCAGTCAAGCAGTTCATCAGAAACTTCGACTGATTCAATCGAACTCAACCTTATACGGTCAAGCCCCGGCAGCTTTTCAAGCTCTTTAAGCAACGGCAACAACGAAGGCTGGTAATGGCCAAGATGAATCCCGGTTAAAACCAGTTCGCGATGACCTTCTTCGACGAGGCGGGAAGCTTCGGCAACAGCATCGGCAATCGGGCGCGACCACTCTGGCCCGCGAAGATGCGCGACAATGCAGTATGAGCAGAACTGGCTGCAGCCGTCCTGTACTTTTAAAAATGCACGGGTTCTTGCGGTTACTGGCACAACAGCAGCGCTGCCCGCTTCGGCCTGGACATCGAGCGCCAGAGCCGCCAGCATATCAGAGATCGACGCCGACTCAGCATCTTTAAGCAGCCAGTCGATTTCAACCAGCTCTTCGTTGCGTTGCGTAAGGAGTCGGGCTTCACAGCCGGTCAGCACCAGTTTTACAGCAGGCCAGCGCCGCTTTGCCGCACGCAGCGTCTGACGAACTTTCTGCGAAGCACGACCAGTCACCGAACAGCCGTTCAGAATAAAAATATCCGGCGTTTCTTCGACCTGTGCCAGGCCAAGAACACGAAGTTTTTCGGCAAGGCGTTCACCATCATACTGACTGACCTTACACCCAAGTGATTTAAGTAAAAATGTTGTCATTGGACGCTTTATTTATCACTATTCACCTGACTTTTCAAGCTCAATTGCAGATAATCAGCAGCTGTGTGACAAAAAACTGGCAGACTGTCCATGATTAACAGTGAACAACAGCCCCAGAAGCCACACAGAAGAGGCGCCTTGCGTGGCATGCTTTTTGCTCAACAGAGACCACACCTGAAGTGTGTACATTTGCAGGAGGGTTTAATGCAGAAGCAATTTCGGTTACTGGCTTTAACCGCGCTTATATCTGGCCTTTTCAGCTCAGTCGGAATGGCGGCAACACCGCCGACAGCGGTCGGAACGCACTATTTTTCCGCGCAGGCAAAGGGAATGAAAGCGCCGGCCTGGCAGCGATCTTCAGGCAATCACAGCGTAATACGTAATACCTTCGGCGAAGCAGAAAAATTGCTGCGGGCGCAGGTTGGTGACCGCGAAACCTTCTGGACGTTCAATTTCGGCAACAACACCTGGGAGCAGACAGAAGCCAGTCTGGCCGCTGCCAGCGATAATTTTATCATCTACCTTGAAAAAGGCAACCAGCGCGGCAGTGAAATCGACCTTGGCAAGCTGATCAGCGAGTTGGAGCAGAAGATTTACCCGACCACGACCCGTTATTTTGGCCAGGAAAGCCGGCCGGGCATCGACAATGAAGAGCGCATAACCATTCTGCTGATGGACATCAAAGACAACGCAGCGCAGGGCAAGGCCTATACCAGCGGCTATTTCAACCGTGGCGACTGCTATCGACCAGACGAAATACCTGCAGACAGCGATCTTAAGAGCAATCAGCGCGAAATGCTGTATGTTGACACCGATCCTTCAGAAGTCAATACTCCCGAATTTTATGCCACCATCGCCCATGAATTGCAGCATCTGATTCATTTTCATCACGACGCCGACGAATACGACTGGGTCGATGAAGGCTGCGCCCAGATCAACACCTGGTTCTGCGGCTATGGGCACCCGCGCCAGATCAGCGCCTTTCAGAAGACTCCTGATAATAGTCTCGTAGCCTGGAGTCCCTGGAACCAGGTCGCCAACTATGGCCAGACCTACCTGTGGAACCTTTATCTGATCAGCCGCTACCTCAAAACCGACGCCGCGCGCCAGAAGTTTTTCAACAGTCTGGTAACCAGCCGCAAGGCCGGAATCGACGGCTTTAACGCAGCACTTGACCAGTTCAAGACTAATTTTTCAGAAGCTTTCGCCAACTTTTACATTGCCAGCTACCTTAACCAGCCTGACCTGAAGCCGGCGACCTACACCTACGACAAACTTCTCGAAGATTTTTCGCTGCCGGTAAATGGCTATTACACGAGCTTTCCGGCTATGATAAAAGACAGCGTCAGTATCTGGGGCGCCGACATGAGCAAAATCAATCTTGCCGCTGCCGGCAGCAAGATCAGAGTTGATTTTGCGGGCGACCTGACCACTCTCGACAACCAGTTCGAAGTAATTCTTCTTTTCGCTGACGAAGTCGAAAAGAAGGTGATCGAGCGCCACCACATCAGCAATATCAAGTCGACAACACCTCGACGCACCGGTATTTCACGTGTGATGTTGCCTGGCCACAACAATGGCGATTACGACTACCCGGCTCCACCGGTTAAAACCCAGATGGGACATAGCGAAGTCGATGTGCCCAAAGGTGCCGATGTGATGTATCTGCTGGTTATCGGAAAAGCGCCAGCCGATGTGCCCGATTCAATGCTGAGCTGGTCGTCAAAGTCGACCTACCGCATCGATATCAAAAGCATTGGCAGCCATACCGACGTGACTGCGGCTGCGAACATTGCGCCAGTTGCGATGAGAAGCGATCTGCTTGCGCAGTATATTGAACTCAGCGACAGCGCCAACCCAGATTCTGATGAGAGCACCAGTTATCTCGAAGCAATGCACAAACAGATACTCAGCGACGTAAACAACGCATTTGCAGCTGGCAACCAGAATCTCGCCGAAGAGTATCTCAACAGCATCGCTGCGTATGATCGACCAGAAATTCTGGGCGCGCTTTCTCGCAGCCTGCTTGCGCAAAAAGCTTTTAATCAGCTGCAGAACTGATCATCTGACAGGCTTTTGCAGAACCAGGCAGAAAGTCTCTGCCGCCTGCTCTCTGACCAGAGCGTGGAAAAACAGCACCCAGAGCCGCCAGGCGACGTAAACCGGAAGAAAAAACGAAAAATAAGAACTGGCAAAATAGTAACGCTCTTCGATTATTGTGAGCCCGTTCGCCGCTGCCAGTTTCTTTAAGCCGGCAGGAGTGCAGCTATTATAAAAGGCAGGAAACCCCTGCTTTTTTCGCTTTTCCGGGAATATGCCGTAGAGAATACTTTGCTTAACTGACTGCGGCAAAAGCATGTTCAGCCTCGCGAACACAGCATTTCGGCTGGGCACAAAAATGAGCGCAAGTCCGCCAGGCTTTAATATTGTCGCTATTGACACAAAGGCTGCTTCGACATTTTCCACATGTTCGAGCAGAGCCTGGCAAAGAATGAGATCAGCATCCTGACTGCCTGAAAACCGGGCAATATCAGCACATATTTTTTTATCATAAGCGCCTTGCGGTGCCAGATCGAGCTCAACCTGGTCAATATCGACACCAACTACCGTAACGCTCAGAGCGCGCTTCTGTTCTGTCGTCAGAAAGGGGCGTTTGCCGCCCCCGACATCGTAAACGGTAACAGCATGCGCGAGGTATTTCGGCACAACAGTCTCGATATAGTCGCGGTTGCCATCGCGGCGGTATTTAGCCGGCAGAAGCAGGTCGAATTTACGACTTAACCATTTCTGACTGTTAATAAAAGCTCTGATCACGGCGAAACCTGCTTACAAAGTTATGAGTCATGCCTTGAATTTTAGCTGCAAACCGGCATTAAATGACAGTTTATTATAACACTTTCTGAAAAGTGACACACGAAATCAGACTGCTCTAAATCGAAATTCTGCAAAGCTGAGCAGACAATTTATCTGCAGGTTACCGCTCTTTGCTGCGTTGATAAACTTGAAACAATACAAAAACCTCAGCAACAGAAGCAAACCCGTATCTGCTGAGCAAATGCGCGAACGAAAAATAAGAGCCGCTGATGCTGCTTTAGAGCAAACATCAGCGGCTTAGTCAAATTCAATATTTACGGCTGGTCAGGCAGTTTTTTCGCCTTTGTCACCGCAAACTGACGACGGAGTATCCGGGTTCAGAGTGTAATTACAGTTTGGGCAATACTTCCAGCCCGGCTTAACTTCGTCGTTGCAGCCCGGGCACTTGCTGAGTGGTCTTTCTACCTTTTCGCCGCACCAGGGACAGTTGCTGAACTTCTCTTCAATTGTACCGCCACAACTCTTGCAACTGTTAACCGTAGGTGCTTCCGGGCGAACCAGCAGATACACGAGCAGCCCAAATACGTTGGTGAACAGCGTAAAGGTTGCCCAGAGCACTGGTCGGCTGAGGCGTCTTTCCTGAGCATCTGAAAGCACGAAGATTGGC
>MFYY01000279.1 GCA_001787855.1 Candidatus Riflebacteria bacterium GWC2_50_8
TGGCTGATCGGGTAGGGATTAAAAAAGTTTACGGCCCGGCCTTCGCGGTTAAATGCCTGTCGCATCGCTTCAAGTGATGAGGTGCTGGTCAACAGATTTTCACGCAGATTAACCGGAAACTGGCCTTCGCAGAGCCCGCAGATAAATACTACCGGAAATTCAAGGCCTTTCGACTGGTGTACGGTCATGATTTTGACGCCTTCGCTGCGCGTTTCACTGTTTTGCTCAAGGGTGGAGGCGTAATAGGTCAACCATTCATCGAATTCAGGCATCAAATCGCAAACCTTGGGCAGGCGAGCATGTTGCGCCTGAAAAAGTTCACAGTAATCAGAAATCATGCCGCGAAAGTGCAGAACGTTGCGCGCCGATTCTGATGACGGGTCTTTGAGCAAACTGCTTACTACCAGCAGCAGTCGGGCAAACACCACCGTGAGAGGTTCTTCTCCGCAATTCTCAAGAATCTGAACCGTTTCGGCAAAAGAGGCGGCCTTAACCATAGTTTCAGGATCGGTCTCCGGCAATTCTTCAAGCTGGTTGCCGGTAAGGCGTTCGAAAAATGTTTTGATCGTGAAAGCCGGAGTTAACAGCGCGAAAACTGCCTGCACCCAGAGTGGCTTTATGCCAAAAACCGGCGAAGCGAAGGCGCGTTGCAGTGCCTCGCATTGTTTTGAACCGCTGGTTGAAGCTACTTTTAGCAGTGAGGCGAGAGCAATGACCTCTTCTGATCTGAAAAATTTCATGTCGCCGGCGATCGCGAACGGAATATGCAGGGCCTGCAGGCATTCGGCAATCAGGTCAATCTGGTAATTGTTGCGCACCAATATTGCCAGATCTGAAGGCTTATACAGGCGATTTTCGCCGTAAATCAGCAGAGAAGCAATTTTTCTCGCGATCAGGCGCGCTTCTTCGAGTTCATCGCGAACCTTGTAGACTTTTACAAAGCCGGGTTCTTCACTGCGGGCTTCGAGCAGACTGTCGGTATCAGATTTTTCGCGCCAGTGTAACTTTGCTGCGGCTGTTACAATACTTTTGGCAGAGCGATAGTTGAGCGCGAGCGGGAACACCTTTGCCTGATATTTCTGCTTGAATGGGCCCTTTGGCGTCATCATGCCAGGGTCGGCACCTCTGAAACGATAGATACTCTGCCGTGGGTCACCGATTACCGCTGTCTTAACCGAATCATCATCGCCTTTCAGCAGCGACAGCAAGAGAAACTGTGCCGGGTCAGTATCCTGAAACTCATCGACCAGAATTACCCTGAACTTTTTGCGGTAGAGTTCGGCAGTCTGCTGGTTTTGCAAAACCCTGATGCTCAGGCTGATCAGGTCGCGGAAGTCGAGATAACCGGTATTATCGCGTTCATTCTCGTAAAGTCTGAACAGCGCGAGCAATTCGCGCATGCGCGCGCGGGCACGCGGTGTCAGCTCAACGCAGCTTTCGAGCACTTTGGCGAACTCATCAGGGCTGACCAGGTTTGACTTGAGCAGAGAAATGAAGGTGAGCACCTCCTGCTGAAATCCTCGGCGATGTAGAACTTTGCCGAATTCGGCAAAAGCTTCAGGTTGCTGACGCCGGCAGATGCCGTTCATCAGCAGGGCTTCCTTAAAACCGGTCAGCAGCTTGAAATCTGGCTTTATCTGAACAAGATGGTATTGTTCGCGCAGAATGCGCGCACAGAAAGAATGAAACGTCGATATCCAGCACTGGTCGAAACTGTGCGGGTAATACTCGAGCACGCGCGAACGTAGCTCAAGTGCGGCTTTGTCAGAAAAGGTTAGCGCCAGTATTTCCTTGAGACGAACGTTCTTGTGCAGCAGGTCTCCGATTAATACCGAGATAGTGCGAGTTTTGCCGGTGCCGGGTCCGGCAATGATCAGTGAGCTTTTGCCAAATTTTTTAATGATCGCGCTCTGCTGGTCATTGAGGCGCTTGAGGTCTTCGCTTAAACTCATTAGAAACTGCCGGGATAGACCAGGTCGAGATCGGCAGAACCGGTAATCAGGTAAAGCAGGCTGTGATGAATAACATCTGATACGAAAAGGCTCATGCCGACAACAAAAATGGCGTCAGCGCTCTGGCTTTGCTTGAACCTGCGAAAAATCAGGAGTGCGAGTAGAATAAGTCCGGCATAGCCGTGATGAAACCTTATGCCCATGGTCAATCGCCCGACGGTAGATGCTGTATGTTCGGTTGATTTCAGGCCCAGTCCGAACCTGAAAAACAGTGTTACTGCTTCAATCAAAAACGTCAGCAAGATGGTTGCGCGGACGCGGTGATGACAGAACCGATAAACAAACTCAAGCATGCTCAGATCTCTCCGGTTTTTATTAAAACCAGTCTAACATATAGTTGGCCGATTATAAAAACTGTCAGCGTTCGACGAAAATTTCAATTTCGCCGGCCGACTGACTGTCGGTTATCGCGCTGATGCGATGACTGCCTGGTGAGAGTGGCCAGTAGGCCTCATATGGGGGCGCAGTGCGAATGTATTCTCTGCCGTTTACCAGCCAGATGACTTCTGGAACCGGGCCCTCCGGGAGCGCGCGCAGCAGCGCAAAATTGTCGTGACTCGCTGACATGACGTAACGGTCACCATCGTGTGGTGAGATAATCTTTATGCCGCCATAAACCGGGCCTGGCATTTCTGACTTGAGCAGCAGCGGCCCGCTGCTTATCTCGGTCACTTTAATGTCGGGGACAAGTCCGCGCAGTTGCCACGGGTCACCGGTGCTGAGATTTCCGGAAAGACTGAAAGGATCGTGATCAATATGTTTGCGCCGGTTTTTGATCCAGCTCGCGTAATCAGATGGCAGTTCGTGGGTTTCGCCTGATGAACGATGAAAAGCACAGTTTTCAGGTTCGTGGCTGAGGTTTGAAAACAGGTCATATCCTGAATTGGGGCAGTAGTCAGTAGTTGCCTGTCCAGAGGTTGAGCAGACCAGTATGCGGCGGATGCCGGAAGGTGCTTTGATCTGGCTGTCGTTGCGATAGCTCTCGAGAAAGTCGATGACATCCTTGAAAATCGGCCCGCAGGCTGTTGCTCCCGACAGACCTCGTGTTGGCGCACCGTTAAAGTTGCCGACCCATATCGCGAAGATAAATTCGGCGTTCACTGCAACCAGCCAGCAGTCGCGATATCCTGTGCTGGTGCCGGTTTTGATTGCCACTGGTCGCCTGCTTTTGTAAAAAGAGGGATTGCCGAAGGTAAACAGGCGCGCGGTGTGGTCAGCAAGAATATCGTAAATCAGGTATGCTGACTGTGGTGACAAGACTGCTTTGATCTGCTGTGCCTGTCCGGGAAAAAATTTAAGCGATTTTAGAATGCCGCCATTTCGAAACACGCCATAAGCTTTGACCAGATCAAGCATTCTGATTTCTGGATTACCGATTGCCAGCCCAAGCCCGAAAAAATCGGCTGCCCCTGGTTTTGTCTGTAGCAGTTCAAGATCGACCAGCATTGAGAAAAATGGCTTTATGCCAAGCATATTGATCATTTTGATGGCGGCCGTATTCAAACTGTTGCCGAGAGCCGTGCGAATACTTACCGGGCCATAAGAGCGCCGGTCAGCATTATACGGCATGTATTCTCCCTGCGGTGTTTTAAAGGTCTGCATGGTATCGGGCAAAACAAATGAAGGGTAATAACCGCTTTCAAGAGCCAGCGCATAAAGGAACGGTTTGAGAACTGAGCCGCCCGAGCGTCTGGCAATACAGGCATTGTTGAATCCGCCAGATACTGGCCCAAATTCAGCCGAACCGGTCATCGCAAGAATTTCGAGGGTGCGGGCGTCGGCGATTATTGCTGCCAGCTGCGCAGCTCCACTCTTCATCAGTCTTGGCAAATGGGCTCTGGTGGTCGCATACAAAAAGTTCTGAAGCTCAAGATCGAGAGTTGTCTGTTTTTTGCCGGCAGGCTGGCCGAAGGTCGCAGTAGTAAGGTCGCAGAAATGGGGTGCGTTAAACGGCAGTTTGCGTCGATATTTGGGAATCGCCAGTTTAACGGCGTTCTGGTATTGCGACTTGTCACATTTGCCATTTTTGAGCATCTGTTGCAGCACCCAGTCGCGGCGGCGTCGCAGCAGGGCGTTGCCCCTGGTTGTGAATGGATCAAAACGCCCCGGTGCCTGAACAGCTGCTGCCAGCGTCGCACTTTCGCCGAGATTGAGCATGTCGGGCGACTTGCCAAAGAGCAGGTGAGAAGCCAGATAGATGCCTCTTACGTTGCCAAACATCGAGACAGTGTTGATGTAGTGTTCAAGTATCTGATTTTTACTGTATCTCTGTTCAAGGCGCAGTGCCATCAGCAGTTCCTGTAACTTGCTGGTCAGATTGCGTGGGCGTGGCCTGATCACGCGTATCAGCTGCTGTGAAATTGTCGACGCTCCTGATACTACACGCTGACTGCGAAGATTCTGCCAGGCGGCTCGCATAATGGCCGGCAGATCGAACCCGGGATGTGAATAAAAGTTGCGATCTTCAGCCACCAGTATCGCTGCGATCAGATCAGGGGAATGGCTGGCCAGTTCTGTGTAGACCGACAGATCGCCGCGGCTGTCAGCGTATACCCGCATAAGGTTCGAGTTGCGGTCGGTAAGCGCCCCGCCGCTGTCAAATTGCAGTGCAAGATACTGTTGCGGGTCTTCGCTGATAAGCGGCAGAATACTGCCACGGCAGAACCACAGCAATGCAATGCCTGCCACAGCCAACAGCAAAGCTATCAGCAATTTTTTACGATGTTTCAGCATTCAGTTTAAAAGCAAAGCCGACAACCCGAAATCGGGTTGTCGGCAACGGTTCATTCAGCAGTTATTGAGCTGGCAGTACGGTAACGGTTTTCGGCACCGACATTCCGTAATACTCGGGGTTGTACATCAAACCGACCTGAGTTGGTTTCATTTTGAACGTGCCTTCACAGACCGCTCGCAGATAATACACGATGCGGAAGCGCCCCGACCACATGCGGTTTTTGAAGGCCAGCAGACGGTCATTGCGCAGTTCTCGATGGTCGGCGTAGAACGTATAGGCTCCAAATGCCCAGTCACAGTAGTATTCTTCGTTATCTGTGTCGGCATCTGAAGGCAGGGTTTCATTTTTGAGATTGGGATTTATAGCGATGAATCCGGCCGGAATCGGATCTTCAACCGCAAGGTGACTGAGCATTGTTCCGTAGTAATAACCCTTTCTTTCAACGTTATCCTCGAATTCTACCGTTGCCTTGACCAGGTCGCCAACCCGAAATTCTTTGCTGCCATTGAGATTTTCAAAGAACTTTTCGACTTTGAAACCCTTGTTAACAGCCTCAGTGCGCTCGGCTTCGTCGGGATAGCTATACTCAAAGCTGTAACTGAGCATGTTTTTCCCGGGTGCGTCGATTTTGATGCCTTCCGGGTTGAGCAGTTCTTCAGCGCTTATATCGCGAGAAATGCCGAACTGGCCGCTGTTGAGCGTTTCCTTGCCGGATGAGGTGGTCAGGTCGAAATCAACGTTGCTGGCAAATTCAGTGTTGCTGGCCTTGAAGTATTCACCAAGTGCGAAGAGCGCCAGTCCCGTGTCAGCGGTTGAATTCCAGTAGCCTTTGTCATTGGCGCTGTCGAGCAGGCGACCCGCCAGGTCATCTGCCTGCTTTTTTCCGCCTTTAGCTGCAAGGTTGGCCATCAGCAGAATCGCATTGTGCCTGGTCGCGGTGTATCGCCATCCGTGCGAGATACTGCCGGCAGCCGGTTCGAGTTTGCTAAGTCTGGCCTGCAATTCTACGAGCGGAGTCTGGCCACTCAGAGTTTCGGCCCAGAGCAGCAGAGGCTCTGCTTCCTGGCCGATTTTCGCGAAGCGCTTCTTTAGCGTATCCATGTCGGCGGCTGAGATTTTCTGGTTCATGGTGAGGTTGACCACCGCCATGGCCAATATGCCATCGGTGAAACAGGAGTCGTTGTTGTTTCTGAACAGGTTCTGGCGAATATAGTTAACTCCGGCATCGAGGCGGTCTTCGTCGACCGGGAACCCGGCCTGCTTTGCAGTGCTCAGCGCAAAGACTGCATACTGCGTTCCCCACCATGACTCACCGTATTCAGATGTCCAATACGAGAAACCGCCAGTACTTCGCTGCATTTTCATGAGCTTGTTGATGCCACCGTCAAGAAACTTGTCAACCATTTCAAGGCTGTAACCTGGAAGTCTACCTTCCTTGATGAGGTTGCGCAGGCCGGCCAGAGGTATGATACCAGAGCTTACCTGCTCAAGGCAGCCGTACGGATAGCGCATGAGATAGCGCAGAGTTGGCGCCAGTCTTGTCCATGGAGTGGTCGATATATTGATGCGTGCGCTTATCGCGCCCTTTGTTGTTAAAGAGCTCATCCCGGCAAGATAGCCGGGCAGGTCAGGCTTGATCTGGTGACTGCCGGTAAAATGCCCGGACTGATTGCGGTGAATGATGGTCGCTGCCGGATTGACCGGAAGAGTTCGGCTTATCGAGTCGGTCAGGCCATTGAATGATCCGGCCAGAACAAGCTTTGCTTCTCCTGCACCATTGTCAGCCTCAAGTGTAATTTTGCTGACTGAATTGGTGAAAGCTTCAAGGCTGCTGCTGCTTTTACCTGGAGTTGCGGAGAGATTGGAGGCTTCAACTATTGTCATTTCGGCCTGACCAGTCCGTGAGCCTTTGTTGCTGAGCGATACCGGCAGGGTTGCCTTATCCCCGGCGGTCATGAACCTTGGCAGTGCCGGTTCAAGGTAGAACTCGCGACTGACTTTGAGCTGGCGGTCTTTTGAGTTAAAGGCCGTGCCGCGATCGAGCGCAACAGCGTAGATACGATAAGAAGTCATGCTGTCGGGAAGCTTGAATTCAATTTCGCAGCGCCCGTTCGCGTCTGTGCGCAAACCAGCGTTCCAGTAAGCAACGGGCCGGAAATCTTTTCGTGAATCGAGGTCTGATGCAATGGCTCCGGCGCCGCCGTCACCACCGGTCAGTTCGCGGGTAGACATAAGCTTGAACAGATCCTGGCTGATCAACGAAGTTCTGAGATCGCCGGTAAATACGCTTAACGGCAGCAGAAAGTCGGTGAGAGAAGTCAGGTCCGGGGTCTGGTAGCCGGTAAGCGACAGAATGGCTTCGTCAACAACACAAACCGCCAGTTCGACATCGGCTGGTTTGCCATCACGGCTGGTGACGACAAAGCTAAGTTTCTGCTGGTCTCCGGGGCCGGCCTGGAGTTCACCGGTGTTTTCGGGAGCGATGGCGACAGAGATGCTGTCGACCTTGTTCTGTACCTTTACGTTGGTATAGCCGTAGTAAGCGCGCGGGTAATTGCTATCGATCTGGCTGACATAGATCGGAAAATCGCCGCGGGTGGCTGGTGCGATCAGGCTTATGTAGACGTTAGGACGTGCGTTTTCGGTTAGAGTTTCGGTAAACTCGCCCTGTGCCTTGTCAAGCTTGACGACGCGGGCGTTGAGGATGCCATCGCTTTCGCAGGTCAATAGAGCGTATTCGCATGGGCGTGGTAATGAGTAGCGAATTTTAACTTTGTCGTTAACAGCCGCCACATCACGGTCAGGCATGAGAAATATTTCGTTCTCGCTGCGCATGCGTTCGCGACTGTTGTAGTCTTCAAAGCTTGAATATGAGTAATCGACAAAGAAACTAAGAGCTGATCTGGCTTCTTCGGCACCGCTGCCAAACGAAGCCTGTAACATGTAATCACCGCCCTCAGCGAGTATCAGGTCGAACGTTGCCGAACCATCTTTTATACTCTGTCTGCTGTTGTGACTGCGCACCCAGCCGCTTGTCCAGCTGTAAAAAATGCCACCTTCCCCATCGCGTTTCTGGGTGTAAAAGTATCTCTTGCGCATTATTTCGAGCTGAATTTCACCCTGCTCGATCTTGTGCCCGTTTTTGTCGATTGCGATAACCTGAACAGGAAATTCCTGTCCCTGAGTCATGTTTCCGGGGAGTTTTGCAATGCCAAGCCGATAAGCTGGCTCAGGCGAAAAGCGCTCGACGCCGGTTGAAGGTCGGGCATCAACGTCAAGAACAGTAGCCGAGATTTCAATGCTGTTCAATCCGCTGAGCACTGAATTGGAGATTGGCAATGCTATTTTCAGTTCGCCATCTTTGCTGAGAACCGAGTTTCCGGATTCGATAAGTTCCTTTTGCACGTCGTTGTTGCCGAAGTGATAAAGCGAATAACCGGACGGGGAAGAGTCGCGTTCGGTAAGATGGGCTGTCCACTGAACTTTGGCGTGGCGCACTGGTCCGCCTGTGTAGTAATTGCCTTTGATGGTGCAGACAAGATACTTCTGCTCGCTGTCTTTGCCAATTATATGCCTTACGGTGCGCGTTTCCTGACTCATGTCGAGAGTCACATAATGGCGGGGTGGTTCGAATTCCTGCACCTGAAAGCTGGTGCTGCACAATAAAACTTCCTGACTCTCGTCGCTTTCGTTGCTGGTGCTATTTGCCGTCTGGTTGACGGGAGTGCGCCCCATAAGCTGGTCCCAGGCCGGATCGAGCTTTACGGCGTTTTCTTTGTCTTTCGACTGATTCCGGGTAACCCTGATATTATACTGGCCGAGTGGCAGAAAGCTTTTGATATCGACTGATCCCGAACAGGTGCCGAATTCGTTGAGCTCGTGCTCTGCATCATAGATATCTTCTGATCGCGATGTGGTTACTCTGACTCTAACCTTCTGTCCTGCTGGTGCCACGATGTTGTTGTCGCTGTATTCGCGAATGGTAGCCTTCCAGAAAGTTGTTTCGCCGGGGCGGTAAACTCCGCGTTCGGTGAAGATGTTGCCGTTAGCTGAGAGCTGGTAGCGAAAGTCAGGGCTCGCCTGGCGAATCGATGAAGGGTATATGCGATTCGATGTCAGCTTGATGAAGCTGCTGTCGGAAGGAGTCGCTGCGGCTGCGATAATAATGTCCTTGACCAGCAGTTTATTCTTGCTGATCGCCGGAGCGTCATTGGTAATGGTTATTGTCTGATATTCGGTTTCTTCGTTAATGCGTAGAATGCCGTCCTGCCCGGTTTTCCCAACAAATATTGAATGGCCGCTTTTGTTTACGAGCATAATAGAGGCGCCAGCAACCGGTCTGCCGGTTTCTACAGAGGTGAGCCAGACAAGCAACTCATTGCGCCCAAACTTGTAGGTGATGGCGAGATCGGTAATTTGAAAAAGCCGTGTTGCGTTCTGGCCGGCTTCGACATCGACTTCGCTGACACTGACGACGACAGAACCGCCTTTTTCGGGTTCAGGCCGGTAGTCGAGAGGAAGCGAGAAAAAGTGCTCGCGGTCAGGGTTTTCGGTGCCCAGAAAAGC